>JAAYXS010000684.1 GCA_012515775.1 Phycisphaerae bacterium | reverse complement strand
GTTGATGTCTTGCAGCACCGGCCGAGTGTTGCCCGCGTAGGCGAAACACAGGTTGCGGAACTCGATGGCGTGGCGGAAGGGGGGCAGGTCGGCTCGTGTCGCGGGTGTGCCACCGTGAACCGCGGCCGCGCCGTTCTGCTCCTCGGCCGGCAGGTCGAGCAATTCGAACAGGCGGCGGGCTGAGGCGTCGGCCGCTTGGAGGCGATTGGTTACGTTCCCCATTTTGCGGATGGGGTCGAAGACTCCGCCGAGACAGATCACGGCCGCGAAGAAGAGCGACGGCTCGAGCTGCTGCTGGAAGACGCGATAGCCGCCATAGAGGATGAAGCCGGCGATGGCCGTGGTTGCCAGGATCTCGAGGGCCGGGTTGGTGGCGGCGTCGACCAGCTCGATGTGCGTCCGGGCGCGGGTCAGGATGGCGCCTTCGCGCTCGAAGCGGTGACATTCGGCTTGCTGCATGTTGCAGGCTTTGACGATGCGAATGCCGGCCAGACGCTCGCCGAGATGGTCCAGCAGCCGGCCCCAGGATTGCGAGGCGCCGCGCTGGGCGCGTTTGACGAGGCGCCCAAATGTTCGTAGTAGCAGCCAGCCGACCGGCAGGCCGAACATCGCTGCCACCAGCAGGCGCCACTCGATGAACAGTGTCAGGGCCAGCACGCAGACCGCTTTCAGGGGCTCGCGGACAACCTTGCCGAAGAGCGTGCTTTGGCCGACTTCGACTTTGCTGATGTCGGTGGCGAGTCGTGCCAGCGTGTCCCCCGCAGCCTGAAGGGTGTGCCATTGCATGGGCAGGCGCAGAACGTGATCGCCGACGCGCGTACGGAAGGCGTGCATGGCGCGCTGCACCGCGATCTGGATCAGCCCCTCGTTAGCAAAGCGGCAAAGCCCGCCGAAGATGGAGCTGGCCACCAAGGCGGCCATTACCAGCGCGAGCGTGATCAAGCGCCCGCGCGGATCGCGATCGGCCGGCAGCAGGGCCGCGAGCTTGTGCAGCTTTTGCCACCACGAGCGGTAAGGCTGCAACGGCAGTTCGGTTTCGTATGTTGTGCCGTCAGGATTTCGCAACGAAACGCGTGCGGTATCGCCGGCCGCAGAGGCGAGGCGCGACATCAGCTCATGCGAGCCGGCCGGCCGGCCATCGAGCGCGGCAATTCGCTGCCCGGGCCGTAGCTTGCTCGCGGTTGCGCTATGCTGGAGGCGGTCGATCATTATCCCGGCGGGATCGTCCGGCAGGTCTGAGCCGATCACGATTCCCAGGCGGCGCTCGGTTTCAGTGCGGTTGAGCCAGTCGGCGACCGTCTCGTGCTCGGCGAACATTATTTTCAGCACGGGGATCAGGGCCGATATGCTGGCGGTGTACGAAAGACTGACACCGATCGCGCACAGCAGTCCCATAATGACAAGACGCCGCTGCGGCCACAGGAAACTCAGGCTGCGGCGAAAATGCTTCAGTCCGGTGCCGTCGGATGTGCGTAATGGCATAGGCGGATATGATAACGCCTTGCCCCGCCAACGGGCAGGTCCGAATGAAGAAGGAGCCGAGGGGGGGGTCGCGCAAAATTGTCGCGGGAGAACAACGTGGAAACGATTAGTCTTTCTGGTCCGGATATCACAGAGGCCGAAATTGACGCGGTGGTCGCAGTTTTGCGGACGCCGCACCTGAGCCTGGGGCCCAAGGTGGCCGAGTTCGAGGCTGCGCTGGCCCGCCGCCTGAACGTGAAATTCGCGGTGGCTTGCAACAGCGGCACGTCGGCGCTGCACATGGCGTGGCGCAGCATCGGCCTGCGGCCGGGGGACGAGGTGGTGACCACCCCGTTTTCGTTCATTGCGTCGGCGAACAGCATCGTGTACGAGGGCGGGCGGCCGGTGTTCGTGGATATCGATCCGCGGACCTGGCAGATCGACGCCGGCCTGGTCGAAGCGGCCATTACTCCGCGGACGCGAGCCGTGCTTCCGGTGGACATATTCGGTTCGACGCCGGACTGGGACGCGATCAGCGCGATCGTGCGGCGGCACAAACTGCGCGTGGTGGAAGACTCTTGCGAGGCCTTGGGCACTACCCGCAAGGGCAAGCCCACGGGCACCTTCGGCGAGGTTGGCGCGTTCGGGTTCTATCCGAACAAGCAGGTCACTACGGGCGAAGGCGGCATGCTGGTCACAGACAACGCTGAGATCGCCGGACTGGCGCGCTCGATCCGCAACCAGGGTCGCGATCCGGAGGCGGGCTGGCTGGCTCACGCGCGACTGGGCTTCAATTTCCGTCTGCCGGATATCAACTGCGCCATCGGCGTGGAGCAACTCAAGCGGCTGGACGCCATCAAGGCACGCCGCGCGCAGGTGGCCGGCTGGTACATCGAGCGCCTCAGGGATGAAAGCCGGCTGCGGTTGCAGGTGGTGCCTGACGAGGTTTCCATAAACTGGTTCGTGTTCGTGGTGCGCCTGAGCGACGATTACACTCAAGCACAGCGCGACGAGATTCTGAAGAAGCTGGCGCAACGCGGCATCGGCTGCGGCAATTACTTCACACCGATACACTTGCAGCCGTTCTATCGTGACGAGTTCGGTTACAAGCCGGGCGATTTTCCGGTGACCGAGGCGCTGTCGGCACGAACGGTTGCATTGCCATTCCACAATCGCTTGAGCGAAGCCGATGTGGATCGGGTTACGAAAGCCCTGAGGGAGTTGTTGTAGGGCTTGAACGGCGCTCGTGATTCAGGGGATCGGCGTCGCGCGGGATTTGCGCTATTGCAGATTTGCGAGTCGTTCGGGCGGGGTGCCGGAACCGCTCCCGGCCTCAGCGCGCCGACAAACCCTCCAACCGGGAGTAGATTTGCGCCATCGTCGGTGAAGGCCGCCGACACTGGCCTGAGAGCGTCCGGCATGTAACCGCCGATATTAAGGCTTGAAGCGCCGCGGCAGTGCGCTTTTCTGCGCTACGCGGCTGTCTCGGTGACCAACGGTGGCACGAGTAAAGGCCGGTCTGCCTGGATGGAAACAATGGGTTGCGCCAATCTGGGCGGGCGACCGCGCTCAATTTACGTTGTGCTCAAAAAGAGGTGAAATGCATGGCTGAGAGAGTGAATAGGACAACTAGAAGCACCGCGACTAGCAGTTCGAAGGCGGCCAGCGGCGCCACGGCGCGTAAGACGACCCGTGCCTCAGCCCGTCCGCAGACGCGCCAGGAGCTTGGCATCAGCGACGACCAAGTTCGCAACCGAGCCTACCAGATTTTTCTGCGGCGGAACGGCGCGCCGGGCGATCAGTTCGGGGACTGGGTGTTGGCCGAACGTGAATTGATGACTGAATTGTGTTCGCGGCGTTCCCGCGGGTCGCGCCGCGGCCAAGTACAGGGTTAAGAACAGCTCAAACTTGCGCCGGAAAAGAGACACGGACAGACCCCAGAGCTGTACTGCAACAGGCAAACCCCACAGACAGCCGTCTGTCCCACAGTCTCGTTTTCGAATCAGGCCGGAAGGGGAACCAGGCGCAGAATGGCGTTTGCAGTAGCTACGTACAGCGTTCCGGCCGGCGTGAAGCCCAAAGTGTGAATCGGCCCGCGCAAGCTGTTCGTGAAAGGTTCGACGCCAACTATGGCGGTACGCGGGGAATCCAATCTGGCAATCATGACGCGCTGCTCGGCCGCCTGGCCGAAGAAGAGCTGGTTCTGGACACCAGGTCCGTAGCGCCCACCGGGGTTGAAGGAGCAGCCGGCCAGCAGGCCGCCGCTGGACGTGACGTAGAGCGGGTCGCTGTAAGTGGGGGCGGCCGCGACGTACGCCAGCTCGGCCGACGTGTTCGCCACGCCACTTACTGCGGGCCAGCCGAGGTCTGCGCCGGACGTTACGCGGTTGATCTCACTGGCGCCGTCCGGGCCCCTGTCAATGAGAAACACGGAGCCGCTGGCCGGATCGACGCATAGTCCGCCCGGGTTGCGGAGGCCGCTGGCGAAAACGGGGGAATCGGGCGATGGATTATCCGCCGGGATGGAGCCATCGTCGTTGTACCTGAGAACCTTGCCCAGCAGCGACGCTGGATCGCCCGCCGCGGCAGACTCAGCCTGATCACCGAGCGCTACGAGCAGTGTTCCATCGGCGGCGAAGGCGATCTGACCGCCAACATTCGTGGTTGCGGACGTCACCGGCAGCGCGGCCACGAACACTTCACCGCCGTCGGCTACGTTGCCGCCGGCCTGAAAAAAGACGACGCGATTATCGAAGACCGCTTGCGCGTTGTCCGTGCTGACGCCGCTGTCCGAGCGCGTGTAGAAGACATAGACACGCGGTACAGCGGGAAAATCCGGGTGCAGGGCGATCCCGAGCAGGCCGCGCTGGCCGGCTGAATTGACCGGCACCTGCGCGAAGGGCTGCGCGAGCAGCCCATCTTGATCGATGACGCGGATCTGGCCGGTATGCTTCTCGGTGTAGAAGACGCGGCCGTCGGAAGCGAACGCCAGGGCGCTGGGGTCGGCGGCCACGCTGACGCGCGTCTCGGCAAGCAGGCCCGGCCCGACGCGCGCCGGCTGTCCCGGCAGCGTCAGGCAGCCGGCAAACAACAGGCCGGGCAAGGCTAGGACGGTCAAGTACTTACGGGACAACTTCATCTGTTTTCCCTCTCGTGGCACGGCAGCCATGATAGATGCGCGCCATTTGGAACGCAAAGCACCAACGGCGCTACGCCAACAGGAAGGGCTGCTTGGGCGTGAGCACTGGGCGGGTGTTCTGAAGGTGCGCACACAAATCAGAGGCGTCGAGCGCAACGGCTGGGCTGATTTCCAGCGGCAGGTCGGGCTCACCATGGGTGTCGCGCGGCACGCGATAGCCACACTGTTCCAGCCAGCGCGCGGCGCGGCGGACCAGGTCGCGGCGGGCGGTGGCGGCTGAGTCGACGCCGGTCGCGTTTTTGACCGGGCTGAATTCCTCCTCGCGCGGGGTGTACAGCACGAGCGGATTGCGCGCCAGCGGAATGGCGTCGAAGATGAACATTTCCAGCTTCACGACGTTGGGCTGATCAGGCTCGACCGGCCGGCCGTCCTCGTCGATGATGCGCACCTTCTTGTCGGCCCGGTGCCAAGGCAGTTGGATGGCGGCGTTTTCGGCGGTCAAGCGTTCGACGAATTCGCGCGCCAGAACGTGGACGGCGATGCTGCCGGCGTCGAAGCGGCGACTGCCGTCGGGGTTCCTGGCATGTGCCAACTCGTCGGGCAAATCACTATATTCGATGACGGTTAAGCGCCCGTCGGCCAGGCAGAAGTTTCCGACGCGTTCGAGGTCATCGGCCTTCTTGACGGCTTTGCTGGACATCTCCGAGTTCTGCTGGATGTGCAACCCGATGAATAGTGGGTCGATCGTCTTTACGAGCGGGTTATCCACCTGGAAGTAACTGATGTGCTGAATCCCGTGGGCACGCATGTCGTCGAGGGCGCCGCTGCGGCGTAAGGCTCGCAGGCTCCCGCCGTGGCCGTCAGGGGATAAAGCCACGCGGTGTGGTTCGGCGAGTGCGATGCGGCCGTCGTGGCGAAACGCGGGCATCTGGCCTTGCGTGAAGAAGACGACATTATCGGGACGCAACCCGAAGTACGCGTGTTTCTGGAAGAAGTCGCGTGTTTGAGCATCGTTGGAGGGGCTGGTCATGATGTACCAGCGTGGGCAGGCGCCGTAGCGCCGTTGGACACCGCGGAGCGATTCCGCGAACCACTGGAATAGGGACGCCTTGCGAACCGGGGTGATCTGAAACGCGCCCTTGGGTCCGTCGAAGCCGAGGCGTGTGCCTTGCCCGCCGGCGACGGTAAACGCGGCGACTTGGCCGGATCGAATGGCATGGATGCCGAGGGCGGTGGCGGCCTCGTACTGCTCAATCTGAGAACCCTGTCGCGGGACACTTGGGAGGACTTGTGGGGGCTCCGTACTGCGCGGGAGGGGCAAAACCGGTTTTTGCCGCACGAGATGGTCGATCAGGCGGGAGCACTCATCGAAATCGATTTGGGCCAGGTCTTCGAGGAGTTGCTCGCGCTGACGGTCATCGAGACGCGGCCAAAATGCGAGGAGGTGCTCCTGGTGATAACCGACGAGGGTCTGGCGGTAATGATCGAGCACATCTTTTTGTGCGATCATGGGTTGCGCGCTCCTGATGGGCGGGACAAATCCCCGCGTTGGCAAAAGGCGATTATACACGAGTTATCGGGAAGAGTGTTGTTATGGG
>JAAYXS010000683.1 GCA_012515775.1 Phycisphaerae bacterium | reverse complement strand
TTGGCCGGAATACCGAGTCACGAAGAAATGGCTCGACGATCACGGCTTCGCTTACGACGCACTCGAGATGGGCAAACCCATCGCGGATGTATGGATAGACGATCGCGCGATCCGGTTCTCGGACTGGAACAGCACGCTGGCGCAACTTGGGGTATGAAGCGTGGCGGCGCAGCGCAGGCACGCCGGGCGCGGTGCCGCGCCTCGGCCGGCCGGCTCCCGGTGGGCAATTCGTCGAGTTCGTGAGCGAGCCGGGAACGTTGGGACGCGCAGCTTCGTTTACGGGGGGCCGGCCCGAGTAATGTCTCGCGCCCGTGGCTTGCAGCCTGCGTTTGAAACCCTGGCCGCTTCGAAGGGCGGTCCGGCATATCGCGCACGTAAGCACGCTTTCACATTGGCGTAAGCAACGCCGGCGCTCAACTTCTACAAAAAGTTGATCCAATCCATTACATCAACGTAGTTAGCCCGGCTGCTCTGCCATGTGCGGCGGTCATTACGCCGATGTAGCCTTGCATTAATTTCATAGGGCTGTTCTTGCAAGGCACGGGCGGCACGCGTCAGACTGCCTGTATGTCAGCACTGAATTCTTACGCCGCTCTCACTCAGAATTCAGTTGTAATTCATAGTCTGGCTATACAGTAATCTTTGGCGTCACCCCCAGGGAACGAGACGCACAGTGTTGGTCCCGTAGGTTCTGCATTTGGCCCAGTCCCAAGGGCCTGGAAGGAAGGAAGTCTCATGTTAAGGATTGTGTCTGTACTGTCATTGTCTATGGCGATTGTGTGGCTGAGCGGTTGCGCCTGCTGCCCCAAAAAGGACGAGTGTCCTAGCACGGCCATGTGCCCGGCGCCCTGCCCGCAGGACATCGATGCGTGCGCCTTGCCGCCTAATGCCAAACCCGGCGAGTGCTATGCCAAGGTCTACATCCCGCCGCAGTATGAGACCTACACCGAACGGGTATGTGTGCGCGAGGCCAGCGAGCAGCTCGAGGTGGTACCGGCGCAATATGAGTGGGTCGAGGAGCGCATCTGCGTGAAAGACGCCTGCGAAGAGCTCCGCGTGACGCCTGCTCAGTTCGCCTGCCGCGAGGAAAAGGTGCTCGTTCAGCCCAGCTACACCGAGTGGCAAGTCAACAAGCAGCCGCAGTGCGTTGCGTTCCCGGGCCAGCCGGCGCAGGACGTCTTCTGTCTAGTGCAACATCCTTGTGTTGAGAAGACAATCGCCAGAACGGTCATGGAAAGGCCGCCTTGCGCCGAGAAGGTGACCATACCGGCTGAGTATCAGACCGTCCGCCGGCAGAAGTTGGTATGCCCGGCCACGACGCGGAAAGTTACCATCCCCGCCGAGTTCGCGGACGTTCAGAAGACCAGGAAGGTCTGCGACGCCAAAGTAGTGTGGCGGCGTGTGCCCTGTGATGTGCCTACCGGTGGTGTGGTCAGTCTGCCCGGCGAGCAGTGTCCGCCGTTCCCCCTCACGCCGCCTGTTCCCGTAGGCTCGCAGACCATAACTCCGCACCGCTAGGCTGAAGGCCACAACTGGTTGGATTAATAGCATTCGCCAGGCTGGGACTTCGCCGCAGCAATGACGCAGCCGGCCAGGGAGTTCGGAGACGGACTCCCTGGTCCGGCGTTACTTGCGAATGCCGTACGGCGAAGGCTGCTGGTTCCCCCCGGGCATTCCAGGTCAACGCTTGGCTTTGGCCGCCCTGGCCCGCGGGGCTTTGGCGGGCTTGCGGCGCTCTGGGGCTTTTGACGGGGCGGCCTTGGCCGCGGCCGTTTTGCGCTTCGCGGCGGGCGTCTTTTGTTTGGCCGGTCGGGCGGGGGCCGGACGCTGCGGTCGGCGTTTGCGTGGCGGGCTCTCCGCGGCGGCGGGTTTGACCGGCTCGGGCGGAGGGAGACCCTCGTCGGGCGGCGGCTCGAGCTCGAGATCGTCGTCAACCAGGACGGGCTCATCGGCCTCCGCGCCGGCACCAATGGCTTGGAGCATGTTGCGCGTCGTGCGGTCAGGCGGCACGCTCAGAATTCGGGCCACTTGGCGTTTCCGCACGGCCGTCCCCATCTCGGCCCAGGCTTGCCGATTGAGCAGAACATAGAATTCCAGGGCGTCGCCTTCGCTTACCTGGCGTTCCAAGAAGGACTGGGCCTCGCCGAGTGGGCAACGGGCGTCGATGATTTCTTGCTGCCTTGCAAAGGCCCACATGGCCTCGTCGAGCGGAACGGCGTGTTGCTGCAAGGCGAGTAGGCGGATGCGGGCCCGAGTGTAGTCCTCCAGTCCGTCGAGGTTGCTGAGGTAGGCGATCACCTCTTTCTTGGGCATTCCCAAAAGGTGGTCGAGCGTCACGTTGTGGTGCAGGGCGAAAATCTTGTTCAGGGCGCGGGAAATGTCCTCACACTTGAGGCGCACGTCCGGGTAGTCGCCGAGCATCTGGGCCAACTCGATCGGCGGGACCACGCGCAGCTCATTGAAATCCACGACCATCCCGCGGATGCGATCCAACGCCTCGCGCGCCTTTGGCTCCGGGACATCACGCGAAAGTATCCCAAGTATGCACTGCGTCAGCGGGTCGCCGGGGCCCGGCAACGAAACCTTGCCCAGCTTTGAACGCAGTGAGCCGAAAAGGGCCTTAACACGCCGCGCACATAGGGTAGCGCCCCTCATGGATCAGCGGTCCTCCTCTCCAGGCTGAGCCGGCTGCACCGGCGGGTTCGCGTCATCCGCGGGCCGGGCCGCCGTGGACTCGTCCCCCGCCCCTGCCGGCTCCTCTTCGTCCGCGGGCTCGGCTTCCGCCGCGTTTTCCCACGGCGGCTTCTCGCCGAGTTCCGCCATGGCTGAATCGATGGCCTGAACCGTCTCGAAGGCCTGCTTGAGCGAGTCGTCCAGCACGAACTCCAGCCGCGGAACCTGGCGCATGTGGACCTGGTCCGCGACGGCGCCGCGCAGACGCCCGGCAGCGTTGGCCAGCGCCGCCACCGCCAACTTCTGGCCGGCCGGCTTGGCCATCACGCTGACATAAACGCGGGCCAACGACAGATCGGCGCTGACATCGACGCGGGTTATCGAGGTCAACGGCTCCAGGCGCGGATCGGCCAAACGGGTCTGAATCGCCTCAGACACGATATTCCGAATGACACTGCCGATGCGTTCGGTACGGCGGGACATCGTAGTTTTTGGTTCTCAGTTCTCAGTTGTCAATCAGTGTCAATGGTCGGCCTCTCTGACACAAGGCAACTGAAGACTTCTACAGCAGCTCTATCTCGTAATCCAGCAAAGACGCACTCGCAGTAGCTCGCACTTCGTCCACAATCTTGCTTAGAGCGCCTTCCACATAGCGGGCCTGGTTGGCAACCATGGCCATAGCCAACGTGGCCGCCTGGCGGTGATCCAGGTCGTCCACTTCGGCTATGGAGATGTTATGCCGGGCTGCCAGCCGATCTTTCAGGCTCTTCACCACGCGCCGCTTGTCCTTCAAGGAAAGCGCCTCGAAAACGCCGAGCCTGATCCGTAGTACACCAACCACCATCCGCCAATGTCGCTCAAAGTTCCGGCGCCGCCTGCATGGCTTCACACCCCTGCCCTAGGCCGCCCAGCTTGATGCCGTCAAAGCCCCGCTTGATGCCGCACTCCCGGCCGGCTCGCACCTCCCGAGGCTCGCCTCTATCGAAGACCCCACGGACTTCCGCCCCTCCAAGGTCCGAAGCTGCCGGGTCCGACGAATGATGCATGGATACCGTCCGGTACGCGACGTTAGAGTTCCTGGGCGACCTGTACGACTTCGTACGCCTCGAGTACGTCGCCCGGCTTGATGTCGTCGAAGCCTTCCAGCTTGATGCCGCATTCCAGCCCGGCCCGCACCTCGCGCACGTCGTCCTTGACATGCCGTAGCGATGAGATGGCGCGGTTGTCGGCCACGACCCGCCCATCCCGAATCACGCGCATCAGGTGGTTGCGGTGCACGACGCCGCTGGTCACGCGGCAGCCAGCCACGAGCCCCACGCGCGTAATGTTGAAAAGCTTGCGAACTTCCGCCGCCCCGCGCACCTCCTGCCGCTGAACCGGCTCGAGGAGGCCGGCCAGCGCCTTGTGAACGTCGTCCAGCATCTCGTATATCACACGGTACAGCCGGATCTGCACGCCCAGCTCTTCCGCAAGTTGACGGGCCCGGTCCTCAGCCACCACGTGAAAACCGATGATGAGCGCGTTCGAGGCCCGCGCCAGTTGTACGTCGGCCTCGCTGATCGCGCCCACGGCCGCGTGCAGCACGCGCGACTGGGCTTTCTCACGGGGCAATTCGCTGACCGACTTCTTGAGCACGTCCACCGAGCCCTGAACGTCGGCCTTGATGATGAGGTTTAGCTCCGGTATCTGCGATTCGTCGCCGGCCGCCAGCAGGTCTTCCAGCGTCCGCGGCTTGCGCAGCCCTTCAAGCTCGGCCTCACGCCGCCGCTGCCGCATCTCCTCCGCGATGTCCTTGGCCTGCTTGAGGTCATCGACCTGGTACATCTGGTCGGCCGCTTGGGGCAACTCGTCCAGTCCGCTCACCTCGACCGGCCAGCCGGGCGAGGCTTCCTTGATCCTTCGGCCCTTGTCGTCGCGGAGCATGCGAATGCGGCCGTAGCCGCCGCCGCAGACCACTATCTGACCCGTGCGCAACGTGCCTTCGCGGACCAGCACCTTGGCCGCTACGCCCTGGCCCTCCTTCATCTGGGACTCGATCACGGTGGCGCTGGCGGGCACGGTGGGGTCGGCCCGGAGTTCCATGAGGTCGCTCAGCGTGCTCAAATGCGCGATCAAGTCGTCCACGCCCTGGCCGGTGGTGGCGCTGGTTTTGATCACGTCCGTTTGGCCACCCCATTCGGAAGGAACCAGCTCCTGCGCGGCAAGCTGGGAGTAAACGCGATTCACGTCGGCGTTGGGCAGGTCGATCTTGTTCAGCGCTACGACGATCTGGACGCCCGCCGCGCGGGCGTGGTTGATCGCCTCAATCGTCTGCGGCATGACCCCGTCATCCGCGGCCACAACCAACACGACGACGTCCGTCAGGTTGGCGCCCCGCGCACGCATGGCCGTGAACGCCTCGTGCCCGGGAGTATCGAGGAACGTCACGCGCCATTCGCCGCGCTCCACCCGATAGGCGCCGATGTGTTGCGTGATGCCGCCGGCCTCGCCAGCGGCCACGTCCGCCTTGCGAATCGCATCCAGCAGCGAGGTCTTGCCGTGGTCGACATGCCCCAGCATGGCGACGACCGGCGGACGCGGTTTCAGGTGCTCGCGCGGGCGTGCGTCGAATTCTTCCTTCAGGCGCTCAAGGGCGGTTTTCTGCTTCGCGATTGTCACCAGCACCCCGAGCTCCATAGTAAGCAATTCAAGCGTTTCGGCGTCTATATTCTCGTTAATCCGCCACAAGCGGTTCGTGTGCTCCAGCAACTTTTGGGAAACAGTCGAGAACGGTATCCCAACGGCGGAGCAGAACTCCTTCAACGCTATCGGCGCGGTCAGCTCGATGGGCGCTTTACGGGCGGCGGCCACACCAGCCGCCGCTGCGGCAGCGCGGCGTCGCTCGGCTGCTCGCCGCTCGCGCAGCCCCATCCCCGTCGCACTTGCCAAGCGCTCTTTGCGCTCCAGGAGATCTTGTTCGTGCCACTCTTTCAGGCGTTCGCCCACATCCACCGTGCGGCCGTGACGGCGAGGACTGCGCGACCGAATCCTGCTCCCTTCGCCCTCTTCCGACTGACCATGCCCTCGCGCACGACCTTTGCGGCCGGCTGCCGGGCCGGGCGAGGAAATCACGCCGACCGAGGGTCCACGGGCGGCCGGCGCCTGACGCGTGCGAGGTGCACGCACAGGCTCTGGCGCCTCGATCCGGACGACGCGCGGGCCCTTCAATTCAGCCGGGCGCGGCACTACCTGCGGGCCGGCGGGCTTAACAGGCGGAGGCGGAGGCGGGGGAGGAAGTAACGTTGGGGCCGGGCGGCGCGGCGGTTCTGGCGCGTGCGGGGGCGGGGTGGCCACCGGTTCCTGCACCGGCTCAGCCGGAACCTCTGCCGGGGGCGCCGCCGTAATCTCCGGTTGCGGCTCTGCGACAGGAGGCGGCAAGTCAGGCGGCGCGGTTTCCTCCACCGCAGGCGGTTCGGGCTGGGGTTGTTTTTCGGCTTCTACCGCCTCTGGAACCGATTCCGGAAACTCAGGCGCTGGGCTTTCGCCCGGCTCCGCAACAGCGACCGCCGCCTCGCCGGTCTCAGCGGTTGGCTCAGCAGCCTTCTTGCGCGAACGGCGGACCTTGCTTACGTCAACGCGGTCGCCCACCTCGATCGAGGTCACATCCTGGCCGGCGGAGAACCACTCGCGAATTGATTCGGCCAAGCCTGCGGAGATTGCGGCCATGTGGTTCTTCAGCTCCACACCCTCGGCCCGGCACTTATCTATGACCTCCTTGCTGGTAACGCCCAGCTCTTTGGCCAAGGTGTGAACTCTCAGGGTCTTCGCCACGCAGATCTCCGTCTGTCCGGTAACTGCCGGAACGCAGATGCAAACTCGCCGCGCTCGGGCCGCCTTTTCCAACGATACCGCCGGGGCGGCGCGAGAGTCGGTAGCAACCAAAGGCACAATCCCCCTCGCGGCCGGCCGGCGATCTAAGGCCGAGGCCTCAAGCGGCGTACCTTGGACTCTTGTAGTATAGGATATCCTGGTTTGCTCTCTTACGCCAGCTTAAGAAGGACGTTTCTTAACACTTTTCGCGGAGCCGGCCCTCCCACCTGCCGATAGAAAAAGCGCGTGGCCCCGGCGCGGCGGCGCGCGCGTTAAATCTTCCTAAGATGGGCCGGAAATTGACAGTGACCTAGTGGACCGGTAAAGTTATTTAGCGCGGAACAATGCGTTGCGCGGCTGCGTCGCTCCGGCGGTCGAAACTCCAACCTGTAAATCGCGGTAGTAGCAGGCGGGGTACACGACCCGAAAACGGCTTCTCAGGCGATCGAGGTCCGCATGAAAGTTTTTATGCTGGGCTGGGAATTCCCGCCATTCATAAGCGGGGGGCTGGGTACTGCATGCTACGGATTGACCAAGGGCTTGGACCACCTGGGCACCGAGATTATTTTTGTCCTTCCCCGCGGCCCAGAAAAGCTCCAGCTCGAAACATCGCCAACCACCAGCCAAGCCGCCTCCCAGCGACGCCTTGGAACCTTCCGCTATACCCGCTTTCGCACCGTTGACGCCGTCATCCGGCCCTACGTCAGCCCCGGAGTCGAGGACGAGCCCGAACCGGTGGCCGTGGGCGCACGGCGGGCCAAAGTCCGCGCCAAGGGCCCCGCCGAACGTGTGCGCATCATCGCCGCCAGCTCCAGCGAAGGCCCCGGAGGCCACTACGGCGGCGATTTGTTTTACGAGGTCGAGCGCTATGCCGGGCTGGCCTGCGAAATCGCCGCCAGCGAAGGAGACTTCGACCTGGTCCACGCCCATGACTGGATGACTTACCCGGCCGGCATCGCCGTCGCGGATATGACCGGGAAACCGCTGGTCGTGCACGTTCACTCGACCGAGTTCGACCGCTCCGGCGTGCACGTAAACCAGCGCATTTATGACATCGAGCGCGCCGGCATGACCCGCGCCCAGCGCGTCATCTGTGTCAGCCACTTCACGCGTAGCATCGTCCTGCAGCACTACGGGGTGGACCCGCGCAAAGTCGACGTCGTTTACAACGCCGTCGAGGAAAATGGAACGCCTGAGTCGCGCACCCTGCCGCCCATCACGCATGACGAGAAAATCGTCCTTTTTCTTGGCCGCATCACGATGCAAAAAGGCCCGGAGTACTTCCTGGCGGCCGCCAAACGTGTGCTCGAAGTGATGGGCAACGTGCGCTTCATCATGGCCGGCAGCGGCGACATGACGCGCCGCATGATCGAGCTGGCCCATCAGACGGGCATCGGGCACAAGGTGCTCTTCACCGGGTTCCTACGCGGCGATGACGTGCGGCGCGTCTTCCGGATGGCCGATCTGTACGTCATGCCCTCGGTCTCCGAGCCCTTCGGCATCGCCCCGCTCGAAGCCCTGGCCAACGACGTACCCGTGCTCATCTCCAAGCAAAGCGGCGTCTCTGAGATTCTCAGCCACGCCCTCAAAGTCGATTTCTGGGATGTCGACGAAATGGCAAATAAGATCATCGCCGTCTTGAGACATCCGCCACTCCAGGCTACGCTGCGCGATCATGGCAGCATCGAAGTGCGGCGTTTGAGCTGGGTCGACTCCGCCCGAAGCTGCTTGAAGGTTTACGAGACCGCCGTGAGCCCGGCTTAAGCAGCTTAGCGCGCGAAATGGCCTCCGTCTGTTTTTACTTTCAAGTACACCAGCCGTTCCGCCTGCGTCGATTCAGCGTCTTCGACCGCAGTTCGGATTACTTCGACGACGAGCGCAACCGCCAGATTTGCCGCAAGGTGGCCGAGAAATGTTACCTGCCGGCAAACGCCGTGATCGAGGAGCTGGCCACACGCTATGCCGGGCGCTTCCGCGTGGCCTACAGCCTCACCGGCTGCGTCATCGATCAGTTCCGGCTTTACGCGCCGGAGGTGCTTGAATCTTTTCAGCGGCTGGCACAAACGGGCGCGGTGGAGTTTCTCTCCGAAACCTACTACCACTCGCTCAGCCTGCTCTACTCGCGCGAGGAATTCGCGGAGCAGGTCGCCCTCCACCGCCGCACGATGCAGGAGCTATTCGGCCAGACGCCGCGCGTCTTCCGCAACACCGAGCTGATATACAGCAACGACCTGGCCCGCATCGCCGCCGAAATGGGCTACAACGTCGTGCTCTGCGAGGGGGCCGACAACCTGCTCGGCTATCGCTCGCCGACTTATCTCTACACGGCCCCCGACGGCATTCCCGTTCGCCTGCTCCTGAAGAACTACCGCCTGGCCGACGACATCGCCTTCCGCTTCGGAAACAAGAACTGGAGCGAGTGGCCCCTGACCGCCGACAAGTTCGCCCGCTGGGTGAACCAGATCAACGGCCACGGCTACGTCGTCAACTTGTTTATGGACTACGAGACCTTCGGCGAGCACCAGTGGGCCGAAACCGGCATTTTCGAGTTCCTCCGCCATATGCCGTCCGAGCTCTTCGAGTTGCCGGGCAACGACTTCAAGAGCCCGAGCGAGTGCGCCGCAACTTATCCGGCCAGCGGCGAATACGACGTGCCGCACTTGATCTCCTGGGCCGACACGGAGCGCGACCTCTCGGCCTGGCTTGGCAACGCCATGCAGTCCAATGCCCTGCACGAGCTGTACAAGCTCGAACCGGCGGTGAAAGCCTGCGGCGACCCGACCATCCTGCGGGACTGGCGGCGGCTGCAAAGCTCGGATCATTTTTACTACATGTGCACCAAGTTCCTGGCCGACGGCACGGTGCACCAGTACTTCAATCCGTACGACTCGCCCTACGATTCGTACATCAACTTCATGAACGTGCTGGATCACCTGCGCAGCCGGCTGCCCAAACAGGACGCCGAGCCCGCGCCGCGTGCGAAGGCCAGCCGCGCAAGGTCCAAAACCGCGACGCCGACCGCCAAAGCCGGCCGCAAGCCGCGTTCGCAAAAACCCAAGGCCAGTTGATCGGGGATAAGGCGCGCGCGGCCGTTCTCGCCACCTGCCAACGGGTCCCACATGGACGGGCGCTATCCGTTGCACTGGCGGTCCGAGCCCGCCCGATCGGAGCCTGCAGCGAGATCCGAGCCTGAGCGGCCAGCGAGGGCCTCCTGGTCCGAGCACCTTGAACGAACCGAACCGCCAGAACGAGCCGGGGCGTGTCTCCAGAAATGCAGAGCAGAGCTGGGCGTGTCGTCCCGGAATAAAGTCAAAAGCCTCCGCACCTGCGCAGTACCAGTTCCGGGTACACGTGCCGCCCCGAAATGGCCGGGGGCTGGCCGTCGCGTGCGGCTTAGCTGCGCCTGGCGCGTAAGTCCCGAGGACAACTCTAGACCGGGTCACGGCCTTCGGAAGCACCAGGCGCGCTTTGCTGGTCTTCCTTGTCCCACGAACGCAGCGCTGCCTCAAGTTCCCCCACCAAAGCAGGCGGGCTCGTCTTGACCGCCCGCCAGATGGCGTCCACATCGATGTTATAGTAGGCATGCACCAGGATGTGGCGCATGCCGACGATCTTCGGCCAAGGCAGGCGCGGCGCCCGCTTCCGGCCGGCGTCGCTGACGCGCGAAGCCGCTTCCCCGATGTCCTGGACACAGTTCACCAACGCACGCAGCAGCATGCGGTCGCGGTCGAGATCGGCGCGCGTCCGTCCCTGCGCGAAGCCAATCGCGTCTCGGGCCGCGCCCACCATGTGGGCCAGGCGCTCGCGGTCGCCCAGTGGGTCAGCCCCGCGTTAACGCGGCATATTGCACCTGACGTTCGGCCAGCACGCGCCGAAGAATCGGCGGCGATAGAAATCCGGGCGTCTTCAGGTCCACTTCGCGCCCCAGCAGGCTGGTCAACTCGACCTGCATGCCGCCCAGGTCCAGCAGGCTCGGCGTGCCGCCGGGCGGAAACTCGATCAGCACGTCCACGTCGCTGTCCGGCCCAAAATCGTCCCGCAGGATCGAGCCATATAGGGAAAGGCGCACGATGCCGTGCCTTCGGCAGAAGGCGGCGATCTCGTCGGGGTCGATCCGCAAGCCGTGTCGTTCCGCAATCATGAGTGCTCCTGGAAGCATTTTACCGCAGGCGAACCCAGTCGGCTTTCAGCGATTCAGGCGGCATACAACAACCGGGCGGAGTGCAGGACCTCGGCGCGAAAATAGGGCGACAAATCCAAAGGTGTGCGCAGATCAACGGGTCGGCCGAGTAGCTCGGCGAGTTCGACGAGCATACCCCCCAGGTCGAACAGGCTGACGCGCACGCCGGGCAGAAATTCGACCAATACGTCAATGTCGCTGGTGGGCGTAAAGTCCTGGCGCAGGATTGAACCAAACAGGCTCAGGCGCGCAACGCCGTGCCGCCGGCAAAAATCAGCAATTTTGACCTCTTCGAATTGAACGCCGTGCAAGGTCATGAGTTCGCTCCTGACGACGCCAATAATTGTAAGGGTTTCCGGTTGCGAGTTTCCAGTTTCGAGTTGGCAGATGTCCGTCGCCGCGGGTATTTCCCGCCTCGGCGGTTAAAGTTCGCCTGCACCACGGCGGCAGCGTCGCCCCGTCTTATATGGGGGGCTGAGAGCTTATCTGCGAGGTTGAACCCCCCAGATTGCGCATTGTGAGGGGCTTGCGGGTTTGCGCCCGGAGGCGGTGCGAGACGGATTGGCGACCTCCACGGAATTACTGTCTCGCACGCGTGCAACGCTTTGTACTTGGCGGTCTTCGCGCTCTCGGCGTCTTGGCGTTTGCTTTGGCTGAGAGCTGGGTAGTCCGCACGTTTCCGATATGTAGCCTCTGAGGCGTCGGAATTCTCTGGCGCGTCGGAATTGGCACTGCCGCGCCTGACGGACTTTAGCCACCTTGACAATCAACAGCAACTTTTTTGAACCCAGCTACTTGCGTAGTATGGCACACGGTCTTAGCATTTAATCACGGTTGGCGTGAGTCTAGATAATTAAGAAGTTCCTGTTCCGGCCTTCGGGCCATTCAAGTGCGCACTGCGCATCCAAAACGGAGAGAGCTTATGCGAGGTAGAGTGACTCTAACTGCGGCTGCTCTGGCGTGTTTGGGGCTGATGATGCTGGTCTCAAGCGCTACGGCAGGAAACCCCGGCCCAATCCAGTGTCCGACTTTGGCATTTGCCAGTCAACCACAACCGGGCACGCCCCCTCCGGCGCCGCCTCCGCCGCCGGCTCCGGCTCCTGGTGCTCCCGCGCCGGCCCCGGCCCCCGCACCCGCCCCGCCCCCGCCGCCTCCTGCGGCCGTTCCGCCGCCTGCGGCCGCGCCGGCGCCCTGCCCACCGCCAACCGAACCAGAAATGACGTTCGCCAGCGAACATTGGGGCGTTGACAATCTGTTCAACATCCGCGAAGCCAATCCGGACGTGGAGTGCGGCCAGTGGCAATTCGAGCTGAACGGCCTGTGGTTCTCGCAGGAGCGCC
>JAAYXS010000098.1 GCA_012515775.1 Phycisphaerae bacterium | reverse complement strand
TTCGGTGTATTGCTGCCCGGGCGGCGTGTCGAGGCCGTCAACCGCGAACCGGCCGGACTTGAGCATCGTCACGCGGTGGCCGCGGGCCACGAGGCGGCGGGCGAACTCATACGAGCGCGTGCCGGTAAACCCGTGTCGCGTGACGAAGTACTGATGCAGGTAGAGAACGTGCACAAGCGCTCCTCAGCGACGGCTGCTCACCAGGCGATGCCCTCGTAGCCGGACGGCGCCGGCGGCCCAAGACCCGGCATCCCGACCAGGTCGATTACGCGCAGGCCGGACTTGAGCCAGCCGGCCACGCACTCGGCCGTGACGGTAGGGTGGTTGACCAAGATCAATTCACACTGGGCGAGTTCATCGAGGCTGGCGACCAACAGTCGTTCCAGGTGCCCGAGCGCTGTCTGCACGGCCGCCTGGTTGCTACCCAGCAGGCGGCGCGTGTCCACGCCGGGGTCATAGATGCGCAGCTCGATGCCTTCGCCGATCAGGCGTTTGGCGACGGCGACGTACGGGCTTTCGCGCATGTCGTCAGTGCGCGGCTTGAACGCGAGGCCGACCATGCCGACGCGCGCCGGACGGTAGCTGAGGACGCGCTCGACGAGTTCCTCAATTCGTACGCGATTGCTCTCCGCGGTGGCTTCGAACAGCGGCACGCGGATCGATTGCTGCTGCGCCAGACGCAGCATGGCGCGCAGGTCCTTCGGCAGGCAGGAGCCGCCGAAGGCGAAGCCCGGGCGCAGGTAATACGGGTTGATGTTGAGTTTGGTGTCCGAGCAGAAAATTTCGGCGACCTGGCGTGCGTCGGCGCCGACCGCGCGGGCCAGTGCACCAATTTCGTTAGCGAACACGACCTTCACGGCGTGGAACAGGTTGTCCGAGTACTTGACCATCTCGGCCACTTCCAGCCCGACGCGAAAGCGCGGCGCGGTGTAGCGTTCATAGAGTTTCAGCAGGGGATCGGCCGCACCCGGATGCGCCTCGCCGACGACGATTTTGGGCGGGTGGTCGAAATCATCTACGGCGCAACCCTCGCGCAGAAATTCGGGATGGAAGACCACGTGCAGGTCGCGTCCGACGCGCAGCCCGCTGGTCTGCTCCAACGCGGGAATGAGGCAGTTGCGAACGGTTCCCGGCGGCACGGTGCTGCGCGCGACGAGCAGCGGCCGGGTGCGCGCCTCGCGCAGGGCCGTCCCGATTTCGCGAATGCAGCGCTCGACCTGCTGCGTGTTAACGCCGCCGTCCGGGCGCGAGGGCGTGCCCACGCAGATCCACGCCATGTCGCAGTTTCCCAGGCCCGGCGGAGTGGTGGCGGTTGCGGTCAGTCGTCCGGAGGCGTGGCCGGCCGCCAGCAGTTCGGCGACGCCGGGCTCCTGGATGGGCGTGCGGCCCGCGTTGAGGTCGCGCACCTTGGCTTCGTTCGGATCGACGCCGGTAACCGTGTGTCCATCGCGCAGCAGGCAAGCCGCGCTGACGATTCCGACGTAACCCATGCCGAAGATGGTGATGTTCACCTGTTTTCGTCCTTCCGCGACTCGCTTGGGGCGAGCGCAACCGGGCATTCTAGCAGCAGTTGCGCGATCTCTCGCGTTGGCGGCGGCAAGGTCAGTTCGAAGCTGGCGTCGCCCGCGCTGACGACCCAGCGCTCTTGTCCGTCTACGTCGGCCAGCCGGGTCGCCATTGCTCTTATCGGTCCGAGAGCGGTCACAACTCTTAGGGGCAGGTGGGCTTCGTATTCAACCTCCAGAACCGGGATCGGCCGGCGCTCGCCGTAGTACGGGGCGGCAAAGCCCTGCACGCGGCCGGGCTCGTCGCGGCCCCGGACGATTTCAAAACGGCGTGGAGCGACGGTGGCGCTGGCCGCCAGGGCATAATCGTCGGCCGGTGTTTTCAATACGAGCGCCGCCTGGCCGGGTTCGAGCGTCAGGTCGGCGTCGAGCACGTGCCAGTACCAAACCGCGCGGTGCCGACCAGTTCCAAGCAAGTCATCTACAACGACCCAAGCGTCGCCGGGTAGTCGCAGCAGCGCGCGGCGATGCAGAACATGCCAGGGCGCGCGATCGTAATCGTGGTTTTCGAAAATGCAGGAGTATGAGCCGCTCGAACGCGAACGCGGAGTGTACTGACGCGCCCGGCAGCGCGGCCAGGGGAAGAACTGAAAACGCGAGGCCAGCTCAACCGGCATGCCGCCGTCGATCTCGACGCAGTTATGGGCCTGGATCGACCGGAAGTACCGTTCCAGGTCCGGGCGCCCGGGAATGTAGTACTTGAACGTGCCGCAAT
>JAAYXS010000682.1 GCA_012515775.1 Phycisphaerae bacterium | reverse complement strand
CGCGGATTCCTGCGCGGGATGTTTTACGGGAGCGGCGGGCGGCGTTCGTCGCGCGGCGGCGGGCAGGCGCAGTTGATTATTCTTCTGGCAGCCGCGCTGGTGGCGGTGTTGGCGCCACTGGCGGCGCAGTTGCTGTACCTGGCGTGTTCGCGGCGGCGCGAATTTCTGGCCGACGCGTCCAGCGCGCGCTTCACGCGGTATCCGGAGGGACTGGCCTCGGCGTTGGAGAAGATTTCGCGTCAGGCCGGCGGCCAGGCTGAAAAGAACCGGGTCCTGGCGCCGCTGTACATCGTCAATCCGCTGCAGGAACATGCCGCGTTCAGCCTCTTCTCGACGCATCCTAAGAGTAGTGAGCGCATTGCCATTCTGCGCCGCATGGGCAACGCGGGCTATGCCGCCTATGAGGAGGCGTACCGAAAGATTCGCGGCGGGGCATGCATCGGCGCGGGCACGCTGGCGAAAGATGAGGGAGCATCATTGCGGGCGCCGACTGCGGAGCCGGAGCCGCGCGCATCCGCGGTCGAGCGAGCTGAGGCCGTGGAACGCCTGCTGGATACGGTGCTGCCGCTGGCGGTGATCCAGTGTGCGTGCGGTGCGCGGTTGAAGATTCCTGGGAATTTCAAGCGGGAGCAAGTGGCATGCCCGCGCTGCGGGCGCGAGCACGCGACGCCGCGGGCCGCAGCCTCCGCCAGTGCGGACGCAGCGAGCCGGCCGATGACGTACGTTCGCAAGGGTCAGGGTTGGGAGTCGTTTGACTGCTCATGCGGGCATTTGATCCAGCTCAGTCCGGTGTTTGGGGCGGAAAGCGTCAAGTGCCCGAAATGTCGTCGCAAGATCGCGGTGACGGCTAAAGGAGAGTCGTGCGTCGGTCCGTGAGGTGTCCGTAATTCATATCATCGCTAGGCAGCGTCATAAACGACCGCAGCTTGGCGCAAAACATCCTCGCGGAAGTACTTGCTCAAGAACCCCGGCGTGTGCACGGCGGATGTGATGCCGGCGACAGAAATCGGCAATGCGCGTCAGGGGCAGTTCGATGGCGATTCGCTCTTTCATATGTGGCTACGTCTGGATCTACTTCATAGCGATTGTAGCAGCAAGCTGCACGCAAACCAAGTTGGCCAGGGGCGAACGACGGGTTGGCGCCTCGCGACGCAAGAATCGCCGTCAGGCCCGCACTGCGGCTGGCGGCACATGTTGGGAGCACAGAAAGTTCGGCGTGTTGCTTGACTATTGGGTCTAGAATAGCTATAAAGATCAGGCGGCCGGCCGGGCGCGGCAGCCCGGGCCGCCGGGCACAGATTGCAGGGAGAGTTGCCATGCCCAACCAGCGCGTCACTGAGTTTTTCGGCCCCGATTGGGGCCGCGGTCCGTTTTCCAGCTACCGGATCGAAACCGCCGCCCTGCAGATCGCCACCGCCCTGGCGCAGTTGCGCGTCCCGCTGCTGCGGGACGATGAGCAAATCAAGTCGCACGCCGAATTCATCCGCCAGCTCGCCGACTGCCTGGCGCCCGATTGGGCCGTTCAGATCAGCAGTGACGTCGGCCAGCTTTCCGGCGGCGCCATCCCCACCTCCATCCTGGCCGCTACGGGCACCTTCAGCCTGCTCGACTGCTGGCTGGCCGACAGTCCGGGCGGCGGGCTCACCAGTACCGCGCCCAGTTCGGTCGCGTGGACGTCAGGCACCGTGCTCCAGACCATCGTCGAACGGAAGCGCTACCTCATCGTCACACCCTCCACGGGCGTGGCGACGGTCAACGTCAGCTACGGGGGTGTTAAGACTTGGTACTGGGCAATTTGCCGGCAGGGCCGCGTTTACTATTCGTCGCAACTGAGCTTCTTCTGATGCAGGCCGGCGGCGGATTGTCTATGCAAGTTTCAGTGAGGTGAGTATGCCCTGCGCTGAGCAGAATCTTGACGCAATCGCAGTGCCGACGGGCGTAAACGGTGTTTATGTCGTGCCACTGCCAGCGCTGGACTTCGAAAACCCGCCGCCGCTGCTGCGCGGGCGTCCGATCACTGCGATCGCGCCGCACCCGCAGCACGACGACCGCTATTACGTCACGACCGAGCACCCGGACGCGCTGGCTTTTCTGCCCGATCCGTATATCGACCTGCTGCCGTGATGCG
>JAAYXS010000681.1 GCA_012515775.1 Phycisphaerae bacterium | reverse complement strand
CGTTCGTGGCCCATGCTGGCGGCGATGGCTTCGATGCCGGCCGGTCCGCCGTCGTAGTGCTTGATCAGTGTGGTGAGGTAGGCGCGATCCAGGGCGTCCAGGCCCAAAGCGTCAATCTGCAGAATGCCCAGGGCCGCGTCGACGACCTGTGGCGTCAGCCGGCCGTCGCCACGGACCTGGGCGTAGTCGCGCACGCGGCGCAGCAGCCGGTTGACGATGCGCGGCGTGCCGCGCGAACGGCTGGCCAGCAACTCGAGGGCGGGGCGCTCGGCGGCGACTTTCAACAGCTCTGCATTGCGGGCCACGATGCGCGTCAGTTCCTCGGTGCTGTAGTACTGCAGGTGAAAGAACAGACCGAAGCGGCTGTGCAGAGCGCTGGAAAGCATGCCGGCGCGAGTGGTGGCGCCGATGAGCGTGAAGCGTTTGAGCGCGAAATTTACGGTGCGCCCGCCGATGCCGCTTTCGGTGGTGTAGTCAACGCGGAAGTCCTCCAGCGCGGGATAGAGGAACTCCTCGACCACTTTGTGCAGGCGATGAATCTCGTCCACGAAGATCACGTCGCCCGCCTCAAGTTGCGTCAACATCATCATCAGGTCGCCCTGGCGCGTGATGGCCGGGCCGCTGGTCAGGTGCAAGCCGGCCCCCATTTCCTCGGCGATGATGTGCGCCAGCGTCGTCTTGCCCAGGCCCGGCGGCCCGTCGAGCAGTACGTGGTCCAGCGGTTCGCGGCGCTGGCGGGCGGCATCGAGCGCGATCCGCAATTGCTCGCGCACGATCTCCTGCCCAATGCACTCGTCGAGGCGGCGCGGGCGGAGCGAGGTCAGGTAGACTTCCTCGTCCGGTCCGGCTTGTCCGATGATGCGTTCGATGGGCACGTGTGCACCTCGCTTCAGATGGCTCCGGCGTTCTTGATGCGGTAGGCCGCCCGCACGATCTCATCCGGCTCTTTCAACTCCGGGTCGGCCTCGACCGCGGCCGCGATCCAGCGCTGCGCGTCGGCCCGCCGGTCGCCCCAGTGTACGAGAATGTCCAAGGCCACGGTTTGGGCGGCGGTCATTTGGGCCACGGGGGCCGGCCCGGCCGCCGGGGCCAGGAAGCGCTCCAGTTTGCCGCGAAGCTGTGCGACCATCTGCGTGGCGGTGCGCTTGCCGATCTCCGGCAGGTTGGCCAAGGAGCGCTCGTCGCCGCTTTCGATAGCCCGCGCGATCTGATGTGCCGGAACGCTCATGGCGCGCAGCGCCTTGCGCACTCCGAGGCCCTTGACCTTCTGCAGCTCGTTGAAAAAGCCGCGTTCTGCCTCGGTTAGAAAACCGACGATGCGCGGCACCAAATGCCCCATCGCCGGATTGCCGTCCAGATATTCCAGCGTGAAGAGCGTCACATCCGAACCATTCAACCGCGACAGGTCGCCCAGCGCCGAGCGCGGCACAAGCACTTCGCGGCAGATACCGCCCACGTCGACCACGGCCGCGTCTTCGGTGACGCTCAACAATCGTCCGGTAATGCGACAGATCACCGTCCACCCTCCTGGGCCGCGGCGCATGAACGCCGCGATCGCCGCCGCGCCGCCGGGTTCGTTGTCCGGAGCTCCGCCCCAGACAGAACACCGTCCAGACGACGTAAACGCAAGCCGCACAACGCAATGGCAATCGCGTCCGCCACGTCCGGCGGCTCCGGCATCTGCGGCAGTCCGAGCGTCGCGGCCACCGCAAACTGCACTTGATGTTTGGCGGCGTGCCCGCTGCCGGTCAGAATCTTCTTAACCTGCGTGGCGGCGATCGGAACGACCGGCACGCCCTGACGTGCCGCGGCCGCCAGGACCACGCCGCGCGCGTGTCCCATGAGGATTGCGGTGCGCGGATGCCTGTAGTGCGCGTAAAGTTCCTCGCAGGCCAGCAGCGTCGGGCGGTGCGTTTGAAGCAGCACTTCCAGGCTCTGGTGCAGTTCTGCCAACCGGCTTTCCAATGATTGCCGCGCAGACAGACGGATCAGCCCCGCTTCGGAGAGCCGGGCTTCCTTCCCGTCAGCCTCGCAAAGCACGGCGTAACCGGTGCGCTCAAGCCCCGGGTCGATTCCCAGGACCGGTCGACCGTCTGCTGGCGCCGGTTCGCCCAGGGTTGACCGCCCGGATAACT
>JAAYXS010000680.1 GCA_012515775.1 Phycisphaerae bacterium | reverse complement strand
TCGTCCGAAAAGGCGCTCCGCGCCGAGTTCTTCTCTGGTGCGCCGCAGCCTTTCTCTTCACTCCGATGTGGGCCAGCGCGCAGATTCCGATCACTCAGGACGGGCGACTCTTCGATGCCAACACGCAGATCTCCGGCTCGCGCTATAATTTGAGCCGGCCGCAGTCGCCACTGCTGCTGGGCAACTCGGTAGCCACCGGGAACGTGCGCAGCGGGCTGTCGTTCCGGGGCTTTCAGCCCATCAGCGATCCGACGTCGTTCATGGCCACGATCCCCAGCGGCGCGCTGTCCAATTTTCGCCGTGATTCCGTGAGTGTCGCCGACGCGGCGCTCGCGTCTCCGTTGATTGGCGGACCGTGGTATGCACCCTCGCTCACGGCGCCGACGGTTGGATTTCTGAGCGGTCAATTCTTGCCGCGCACGCCCATTCCTGATCAGAGGCTCCAACCGGCGCGCGACTCGGGGATCATGACCGCCCTGCGCCAACCGCTTGGCCCGGTTGGCCCGCCGCCGTCGGCCGTCCGCGGCAGCAGCGAACTGCTCTCAGCCCAGATTGTCGGCATGATTCCAGGGGAGCTAACGAGTTCCATATTCGGGCCGCCGGAGCCGCCGGCCGCGACACCCACGCGCGAGACATTCACGCCCTCCGTCGTTGAGCCGGGTCTGAAGGGCGGCCAGGCGACGATCGGACGGACGGGCATCAACTGGACCGCGCCGTATCTGCAGGAAGTTCCGGGCTCGCGGCCTCCGCTGGGCACAATGCTGGATCTGGTTCGAGAGGGCCGGCTGCAGCGCTTCCCCATCGAGCCGGAGCAGCAAACCGGCACGCTAGGCGAGGTGCTGCCCGAGTCCCAGCTTCCCTCCAGTCTCGGGCCGGTCCTGCCCGAGCCCGAGGAATCAGACGCATCACCCTTGACCTTCGGCCCGGGAGCGTTGGCTGAACACTTTGGAGAAATCCGCACGCCACGGCCAGGTGGGCCGGATTGGGCGGGCGCGGACCTGGCCGGCATTGCGGTCCCGTTGACGGACAGCAGCGTGCTGCCCGGCTATGACGTTTTCACCGATATGCAACTGGCCCTGGCGCTCAGCGGCAACCCCAACGCAGACTGGTTCAACCAGATGCAGCGGGCTATTCGTGAGAACCCGGCCACGGCCGTCCTGCTGCGCGAGCGTGCTGACGTGGACGCCCAGGAATTCATACAGCAGGTGCTGGACAGCCCAATCCAGACCTTCCACGGGCGCGGCGAGTCGCCCAAAAACAACGAGATGCTGCGGGCCGAGTCGCTGATGGAGATCGGGCACTACTTTGAAGCTTCGCGGCGTTATGAGATAGCTCACCGTGTCGATCCCCTCGATCCGCTGCCGCTGATCGGCAAGGGCAATGCCCTGCTGGCGGCGGGCGAGTACCTGACGGCCGCCTTGGCACTGATGCAGGGCTTCGAGCGTTACCCGGAGTTGTCGCGGTTCGCGCTGGATTTGCCGAAGCTCTTGGGCGGGCGCGAGATCATCGATATCCGCCGGGCGGATATCATGCGCATGCTCGAAAGAAGAGACGATCCGCAGTTACGCTTCCTATTGGGCTATCTGGAGTACTACTCGGGCGACGCCAAGCTGCGCGAATCGGGGCTGGAGAATTTCGACCGGGCCGCGTACTTGGACACGAGCGGTTCGCTGATTTCGCGAATGCCGGCCCTGCTGCGGCACGAGGGCACGGTTCCGCCGCCCAAGTTGCCCAAACAGGATTCGTTCCTGCCGGGCGAGACTCCGACCCCGACGGAGTTAGGCGCACCCGGCCAGACCAGCCCCCCGCTGCCGGCCCCGCTGGACGTGCCCGAGCGCCCTCCATTGGAAACAGGCGAACCCCAATGACACGTTTTGTTGCATTACTGCTACCCGGCGTTGTGGCGCTCTCCGGATGCGCCAGTCAGATGGCCGTCACCAACCAGCAGTCACGCCTCATACAGGAGTGCCAGCCCGAGCAGGTGATGACCGTAGCGGCCAGGATGCTGCAGCGCGAGTTCGGCCGCGTGCATGTGAACTGCGAGGCTCTGACCATTGAAACCGAGCCGGCCGAGTTCGTGACCACGAGTGACAGCGGCACGGCGCGCGACCTATATCGGGGAACGTCCACCATGCGACGCGTGGCCCATTTCAGCCTCGCCCGTAGCGGCTCGGGCACGCTGGCCCGCCTGCGAATTAACGTCGAGCGGCGCGACACCGAACGGGTCGCCAATGCTCTTATGCCGACGCAGACTTTGGGCGATCTGCCGACCGTCAGCGCCACTCCCATCCAGCGCGAAGCCGCGACGACGGAGCGTCAGAACACCGTCTGGACCTTTGTACGCCGTGATCGGCAGATGGAACGATGTTTGCTGGACGAGTTAGCCAGCGAGTTCGCACCGTCGGCTGTCGAACCGCCCGCCGCAGAGGCGCCGGGTTCATAACTGCACAGCCCAGCCGGACTTACAAACAACTTTCGCGCCGAGAAGGAACAAACCATGTTGAAGTTTATGTCGCAACCGCTTGTGGAAACTGACCCCGAAGTCGCCAGCATTATTCGGCGCGAAGAAGAACGCCAACAAAATACGCTTGAGCTGATCGCGTCCGAAAACCACGTTTCCGTGGCCGTGCGCACCGCCGTGGGCTCCGTTTTCACCAACAAGTACGCCGAGGGCTATCCCGGCAAGCGCTATTACGGCGGCTGCACCAACATGGATGCGGTCGAGGACCTGGCCCGCGAGCGCGCCAAAAAGCTCTTCGGAGCCGAGCACGTCAACGTCCAGCCGCACTCCGGCGCCCAGGCGAATACCGCCGTCTTCATGGCCTGTTTGAAGCCGGGCGACACGGTGTTGTCGCTGGACCTGGCGCACGGCGGCCACCTGACGCACGGACTGAAGGTGAATTTCAGCGGCACTATGTACAACATCGTGCCCTACGTGGTCAGCCCGAAGACCGAAATGCTCGACATGGCTGAGTTGCGGCGTCTGGCGCTCGAGCACAAACCCAAGCTGATCATCGCCGGGGCCTCGGCCTATCCGCGCCGGCTGGATTTCCCGGCTTTCGCCGAGATCGCCAAGGAATGCGGCGCTCGGCTGATGGCGGACATCGCACATATCGCCGGCCTGATCGCCACCGGGCTGCACCCGACGTCGATCGGCTTCGCCGACTTCACCACCACAACCACGCACAAGACGCTGCGCGGCCCGCGCGGCGGAATGATCATGTGCGGCGCGGCGGACGCGGCCCTGGTCGACAAGTGGGTCTTCCCGGGCACGCAGGGCGGACCGCTGATGCACGTTATCGCCGGCAAGGCGACGGCGTTCGGCGAGGCGCTGCGGCCGGAGTTCAAGGAATACCAGCAGCAGATTATCAACAACGCGCAGGCCCTGGCGGAAGCCCTGCGGGCGCGCGGCTACCGGCTGGTTTCGGGCGGGACGGACACGCACTTGATGCTGGTTGACCTGCGCGACGTTCATCCGGACCTGACCGGTAAGCAGGCGCAGGACTGGCTGGAAGAGGCCGGCATCATTACCAACAAGAACATGATCCCGTACGACCAGCGCAAGCCCACGCAAACCAGCGGGCTACGGCTGGGGACGCCGGCCTTGACCACGCGCGGCTTGAAGGAGCCGCAAATGGCTGTGGTTGCGGAGCTGGTGCACCAGGGTCTGCTGGCCAAAGGCGACCAGGCGGCGATGCAGCGCATTCGTGGCCAGGTGCGTGACCTCTGCACGCAGTTCCCGGTCCCGCACGCGTAAGGCAGCCGCCAAGACGCAGGCCAAGGCAACCGCCAAGACGCAAAGAGCGCTAAGACCGCCAAGAGGAGAAGTTGGCAGCGCGTGTGCGCGAGCTGCACCGCTGCCGGCTTCTTATTCCCCCCTTCCGCCTTCCCTCGCGTTGCCCCTGCTGCCTTCTGCCTCCCCCCTTCTGCCTTGCGCCTTGTGATTTCCGCCGTCCGCCTTGTTACTGATCGTACTGCATGTCGTAATAGCCGGCTTCGCGGCGGGTGATGATTTCGGGCAGGCCGTCGCGCCGCAGGATGACCGGAACCTCACCGTCTGGCGTATCCTGTATCAGCGGCCTTCCCTCCTCGTCTGTCACAAGCCGCGGCAGCAGGTTGCTGCGATCGACCGTGTACTGAACGCGGACGCTCGAGTGCTGCTGTTCGGGATCGCGGTTCATCAGCGTCATGTAGACCGTGAACGTATTACTGCGCGTCGTGAGAAAATGCGTATCCAGCAGCGCCATCAGGCTGACCGCTTTGAAGAAATCGGGGCATTTCATAATCCGCCCGCTCGCTTGTCCCAGCGGATTGTAGAGAACGTCATTGTAGCGCCTCAGACCCCTCCAGCCCGAGTGTTCGTGGCGAACCGGGCAGTCAAAACCCTTGACATTGAGCAACTCGCCCAAACTCAGGAAACCATGCTTCAGGTCGCCACGGCGAATGGCGCCGTAGTAGAATCCACCCAGGCCGTCTCCAGCTATCGACGCGAATTCGAGTCGGTATTGCGCCTCAACCGCCGGGCTGGTCGTCCCATCTGAGTCGATCGAGGCATTACGCAGGTCGGCAGCCCAGAGCGGGTTCCGGCCGGACGACAGCATACCCGGGTCGGACGCGTAACGGAGCTGGTCACGGTACGAGACGATGGCCTGGGCATAGTACGGCCCGAGCCTGATCCAACGAGGCGCCGTCTGATCCTTGACAAGTAGCGCATTGGGAGACTGGACTGGTAGCGTTTCCGTCACCGGTCCAAAGCGCCACAGCCCGCCATCGGGGAACGTAGCGACCTCTGGCGCGTCGTACTGGTCCACAACTCCAGCGAGAACACCGCAGTAGTCCGGGTCCCAGAACGCCGGCGATGCGGACCGATCAATCATCGTCTCCGGGTCGATTACCGGCAGGCCCGCCAAAACGTACCAGGGCGCCGTGTTTATGTCGATGCGCCCGGGAATACGGTACGGGTCGAGGTCCGGCTTACCATCTTGATCGCCGTCAAACTTCGGATCGATCGTAGTGAAGTAGTCGTAGACCAGTTGTCCCCACGGAATCTTACCAGCCAGTGAACCGTCGAAATACGCCCCACTCGGGTCGAGTTCTTGGGTGTTGTCGAAGAGCGGCATATGCCCGAAGTCGGCCGGGTACTCGCCGTTGGCCGCGCTCCAGCGCCCGCCGGACGAACCGCCGGAGGGGCCGGAAGGAACGCCCGGACCGCTGGGGCCACCGGGGCCGCTGGGACCGCTGGCGCTACCGCCGTGTTTGCGATCCCAGACCAGCCATTGCCTGCGCAAGACATCGCTCATCGTCGCGGTCGTGGCGCCCGTTATGTGTGAATAACGGGGGATAAAGTGCATGAAGCCGACGGTCGGAAACGATGCCGGGCGATAGGCGCCGTGCACTGGATTTGTACCGAAGAACCAGGCGTGCAGCCGGTCGGCGGCCTTTGTAAAAGACTGTCGCCACCAGATCGGCTCCGAGTCCCCGGGCTCGCCCGCGTTCATGGTGTACAGCGGGATCGTCGGCGCGAAGCTTGTTCCGCCAAGCGGGGCAGTACCGAGTTTTTGTTTATAAGACGTCAGGTCAATTTCTTCGCCAGATTCGGGGTCGCGATCCTCACCATCAGCCTCGTAAAGGTTCGCCACCATGCGCCAACGGGCCGGCGCATGGGATCCGCCAAGCCAGGTTCGGCCGAAGTGCAGTTCATCCGTGCAATCGCGGTAATAGTCGACGATCCAATTCCTCTCCTTTTGTATTTCTGTACCCGACTGCACGGGGGCTGGAATCCTCGCTTGGTAGTCGGAACCCAGCACGATGCGATCGACGAGCCAGGGAGTGGGCGTAACCGAGGTCGGCCCCGAGCGGCCGAGACGATACAGCGACACCACGATTTGGCGTTGCCCGACGTTCTCTGGATGGGGCGCGACGTAAACCCGCCCGTTGAGGTCTGTCCCATCCGCGTGTTTCAGCAGCGGCGGCGAGCCGTCGTCCTGCACGAGAACCGTCATGAAGTTCCGGCCCGTCAGGTGCACTCCCGCTGTGGTGGCGTTGGAGAGCGCTTCGGCCAGCGTGCCCCAACTGGCACTCTCCTCCCGCGTGCTCACTGTCACGTAAAACTGGTGCAGATCAAGGGCGAACCGGTCGTGCGGCATAAAGCCGTCGTCGCCGTACTGAAACTTTTTGATCGGATCCGCAGGGTTGTCGGTGAGCGACGGGTCAGGGTCGTTGGGGTTGTACAATTCCACCGCCACGGCCATCGTACCGTCCCTGGAGTCACCCTCTTCGCTGTCGTCCCCGTCGCCCTCGCAGTAGGCGATGGCTTCGGTGATGAACAGTTGCGGGGCGTACCCGACATATGTGCGCGTTTTCGTACCGCCAGTACTCAACGGGTCAGGCTCGGCCGTGTCTACGTACCAAACCACATCTATGAAGCCCGGGCTGCCCGTAATGGGGTTGTCGGTACGGGGGGCGGCGAACGCCACGGTATTCACGGCAAGCATGAACGCCTGCTGGCGCCGCGAGACGGCCTGATCGTCGCCATCGGCCGGCTCTTCATCGACGTCATCGATGTTGCCCCAGTCGCCGTACGGCGTGAGCATTTCATAGTAATAATTGGCCAGTTGCCGCACCACCTTGTTGCCACGCGCTTCGCCGGTGAGCGGGTCACTGTCGTCAGCCACGTAGTAGCCGTCTTTGTCAAAGGCTTTGGCAATGTCACCGAGATAGTATTTCAAGGCGCCGGCATAAATGCCCAAGTCCGTGCCTTTGTCGGGGCGGAACGTGCGCGCCACGTCATCGCTGTTGCTGATCGCCGTCAGCAGCCGGCGGCGCGCGTAAAACTCGCTCGGCGCTTCGCGTATTCCAAAATCGGCGTTGAAGGTGTCGGCGTCGAGCGTGGATGCGTCAGACCAGTAGGAGAATTCACCATGCGGATAAGCCGCAGTAGGAACGAGGTTGAAGCGCTGCCACTCGGACATCGACGGGTCAACCAGGTAGCGCCCCGAGCGCGGGACAAACGTGTACGGGAACGCATCCACCAACCTTCTGAAAGCGTCGGGAAGGCCGAAGCGCGTGCCGGTGGTGGCGAAGGGCCTACCGTTGAATTCCTTCTCGGTCGCCAGCAGCCCGCCCCGATTCCGCAGATAAGGCTCGATTTCCACAGCCGCGGTCTGGATCTCATCAAATGAGGGCAGGACCTCGCCGGGCGTGGATGTCGGCTGCGTCTCCGGCCTATACCTCAGCGCCGCCGTCTCGTCCTTATGCCGAATCCAGTTGAACATCTCCACCACGAACTCACGGTTCCAGGCCGAGCCGCGACGCGAATACTCGTCGTAAGTCCCCGGTGAAGCCAGTGCTACCTTTCCGCCATTGGATTCGATCTTGACGGCCAATTCATACTTGGCCTGGTCGTCGAAACGCAGCCAACTGCGCTCGAGCGCGAAGCGTGGGTCGCTTTCGAAAGCATTATGCTCGATCGCGCTGGGATTGAACTCAATGCTCTCGTTCGTGCCTGCGGCGGTCGCGGAGCGCGGCGCCCTAATCGGCGAGCCGGCGATTGCGTTCGCCATTTCGATCAGCGCCCCCATGCCGACAATGGACGAGTCGGGCACGCCATCGCCATCGGCGTCCATGAACGGGCTGCGGGCATGATGAAGCAAATCGCCGGAATCAATGCCGCCGGACATATCAAAGTCCAGCATCAGCCCCGGGTAGTACTCATCGCCGGCGCTACGCCACGGAGGCGATAGCCATATGGGCGGAATGT
>JAAYXS010000679.1 GCA_012515775.1 Phycisphaerae bacterium | reverse complement strand
AGTTTCGGCCGGCCTTTGGACCGGTTTAACGTCCGCGCCCGGTTCAAGGTGGCGTGCCGGGTGCTCGGACCTGACAGGGTGGCCGATCTTTCGATCCACAGCGGCCGGCACAGCGCGGTGTCGCACTTGCTCGCCGCCGGTCGCACGCTGGCCGAAGTTCGCGACGCCGCCGGCCATTCCAGCATCGCGACGACGAGCATCTATTCGCACGTGGTCGCAGACGACGGCAAGGTCGGCGAGATTTTCAGAGAAACGGCGTGAAACGCGCGCGGTTTGCAGGACCGGCGAGGCGCCGCCGTTAGCGAGCGCCCCGCCATTCAGGTTCCGAGCCCGATCACGGTGGGCAATACTCACATACCCGTAGCGCAATCAGCTCGATGCGGTACAGCCCGGGTCCAAAGTTCTTGTCGGGATCCCAGTCGGCCCCGTTGACCTTTAGAGTCACGGGGCGCCAGCCTCTCAGAAGCAGGCGCACCGGACGCTCCGTCTTGAGAATGGCCGACACTCTTTCCTCCTGCGGGAGCGCGGTCTCCTCCACGATACCGAAAGTGACCGCGCGTTCTCCCGACTGAAGGATGGCCTCGCTGCCCTTGAGCACGGGCTGGCCCGATACCTCCGCAACCCTCCGTAACTGAGACCCGACGGGCAAGCTGAACATGTCAATCACGGGCGCGCTGGCACCGGAGCGACGCTCTATGAAGATTCGCGCATCGTCCCGGTTCGCCGGCGCGGGTGGCCAGGGACCTGGTCGCGGCGCGCGTTCGCTGGGGGCGGCCGTCAGCTCCACACTGTACGAACCAGCCTGGAGCTCGGTGCCCGGCACGTAATCAGCACCATCGACGGTCAGACTGAGGGGGCGCCACCCGTTCAGCACCAACGTAGTGGGCACCTGCGTCTTCAGAATGCCCTTAATTCGTGCTTGCCCGACCCTAAGCTCCTCCTCACTGATGGCGAAACTGATCAGGCGCAATCCCGATTCCAGAACAGCCTCCAGGCCCCTGACGACCGGTAGTCCTTCTACCTCCGTTCCCGGCCGGTACTCCAATCCCGCCGGAGGGGCAAACATGCCAACTCCCAGGTTAGTCGTGTCACCCTCCCCGCGCTCTATAGTCACCTGCCCGCGGGCGGGGCCTGGATCAGTGCTCTGCGAAGGCTCCGGGTATTTGGAGCCCTGACAGAATCCCGCCAGCACAAACGGCAACAACCCGAGAATAGGGAACATACATCACCTCACCTGCATCGCAAGAAATACCCGGTGTCGAAACCATTCTTGTCACGCTCTGCTCCCGGCGGCATTTCGATTTTCACTTCCGGCCCGTCGACCCTGCCCTCGGGCGGGGCACCGCAGCAGCAGTCAAGGGTGGCCCATACATACACAATCGCCGCCGCATCCCCGCGCCCTAAATCGATCGTTGAATTCGGGGACACCATACTCATTTCAGCGGCTCATCCCAGCTCTCCGTTCCGTCGCACATTAAGCTGCGGTAACCGCCTCGTCAACGGAATTATGTATGGTGTCCCCGGATTGCGGACTGTTGTTAATCTTCCGGGACCCTTAATTCATCGTCATCCTTTTCGCACGCCACGACGAAATTGCTAAGGCCGTTCACGCGATCCTCGATTGCTACTGCCACAGTACAGCTGGCGAGTGCCGGCATTTCGACGCTTCGATCGTCGGTCATACGGAACTCGAGTAGTTGGCCGTCAGTTCTCGGTGGAAGGTCCTTCCAGTCCCGGACCAGGATGGTAAACCAATGCGGCAATACCAGTTCCCAATCCTTCTGCTCGATCGGCAAAGCCACTCGCGCCCGTACCAGCGAGGAATCGCCGCGCTCAATCATTAGCCATATCGCGACGGTCTCGCGATGTTCGTTCAGAGCCGTCACGGTCAGATAGGGGCGCCCCTGCCCGTCCAATCCATGCGCGCTGTACATTGCGAGCGGAGCGCGGTCCTCGCGATACATTTCTTGGCTCAGCCTCCGCCGAGCCGCCTCCAGATTACCCGAAACGAGCGCCTCCTGGTTGTATCGCTTTCCAGCCCGCTCTACCACCTCTTTCAAATACGCCACCGCGCCTTCACGCAGTTTTCTACGCCATTCTGTGCGCGAGACCTTTATTGGGCACTCCGGCAAGTCCGCGGGTTTCCCAGGACTGTCACAGCCGGGACAGAGCAGAAGCCATCCTACATACACAATCATGCACACCACTATTGCCCGCATTTCTCACACTCCGGCGGAGCGCTACATCTTCGGTACGCGATCAGAGCTCGCCCACGACGAGCACTAGTAGGGTTCATATTCAAACGTCACGTCACCGCACTTCTCACATTTAGGCGGTGCACCACACGGCCGGCTTGCGCCACAACTGGAGGCCGCTCGCGACTGCTCCGCAGCGACACACCGATTTGCATAAGCCTTGAGCTGTTCCGGGGGCAGGCCCCGGAGCGCCGCATCAGGGTCGATCCAACCATTTATCAGCTCCTTACACTTGTTCCAGGCAGTCCAGTCATCTTGGCGCCAGCTACCCTTAGGCTTACATATGCCGAGCCCGCTGAATATGCTATTCCACAAGCCTTGCGAGCACGTGCTGCACCTGTGCCGGGTCCAAATGGAGACGATTTGCTGCTGCCTAAGCTTCAACAGCAGGCCACTGACGTTGACGGACAGCTTGAACATACCCGGACTGAGAGACGGAACGCATTCCGACGCCCCGTACGACTGAGCCGCATCTTGCACGCGCGAAACTGTTTGTACAGTCTCGACAGTCGCCAAGACGATTAAGATGAGGGTCGTCTCCGACGGATCGGCCTGAAAGCCCGGCATCACACCCAACTCTACATCGTAGCACGCGTCACCGAGCGTGCATAACCCAAGAGCGTCGATCGTCCTCGTCGGCTGGTTCAGCGCATAGCGGTAGAGGTCGTCGTCGCCGCGTTCACCGGCTGGATCCCGACTGAGCCACCGCCCCAAGCGCGGGCTGTAGTAGCGCTGTTCCCAATAGCCGAAACCGGTTTCGTCGTCCCATTGCTTCGTACTGAACCGGAACGGATTGCGCTCGGCGTAGTCGCCGGCCTGGGCAACCACGTTGCCGTACGGATCGTACTCGTACTTCGCCACGATCGCGT
>JAAYXS010000678.1 GCA_012515775.1 Phycisphaerae bacterium | reverse complement strand
CGCGCAGCGGGCGCGGGCATGCCCCTGCCGACAGGCGGACGACCAGTTGGCGAAGACGGCCCGGCGAGAAAATCCGAGCTAGACGCACGCGCCCCCAGCATGCCGGCGCGGCCTTTCGCCCAAACGTCGCCGACCTCCGCGTGGGCTATCCCGAGCCGCCGTTCGCTCCGCAGCCACTCGCACAGGACAACTTTTTTCTCGGCATCTTCTAAATTGCTCACGATTCGGGAGAATAGGGGCACGGGCCGCAAGCGACAAGGCTGAACATGAATCAGAGGTTGCCAGGCAGACGGCACAAGCAAACCATGCCGGTAATGGCGCTAATTCTCGCCGGGGCGCTCATCGCCACGGCCTGGGCCACGGAGCCCGCGCCTCCGGCCGCCGACTCGCCGGCGGCGCCCTCATCCGTGTTGCTTTCACCCACGCTCGGGCGGCCGGTTTTTGTAGAGCCGGGAGCGACCTTCGAGGCTTTGGCGCAAGTGGCTGAGGCGGCCGGGCCCGTCACGGTGAAACTGATCTCAACCAGCGCGCCGGCGGTGACCCGCTCGCTGCCATTGCCGCCTGATCTGGAGAGCAGCATCGCTGACGGCCGCCCGCTGCTGCTGCGCGTCCCTGCGGATCTGCCCGAGCGCACATACGACCTGGAAATCACGTTCGGCGCGTCGCGCCTGGTCGGGCGGCACTGCGTTGCGGTAAAACGCCTCGGCCCCCAAATCCGCATCGTCCACCTTTCGAACATGAACATCGGCGACCTGACTGCCCCTGACTTCGACCAGCGGCTGATTGCCGAGGTCAACCTGGTGGCCCCGGATCTCATCATCGCCAGCGGCGATTTCGTCGACCGCACGGCCGAAAACCCGGGAGCGCTCTGGGAACGCCTGCCGGAGTTTTTCAGTCAGTTCGATGCTCCGGCCTTCATAGCGTGCGGCGATCACGACGATCTCCAGCAGTACTCAAAGCACGTTGCGGTGAACCCGATCGGCTCCGTCGAGCTTGGTTTCCTGCGCGGGTTTGCGATTTATGACCGCCCGAGCCGCCCGATCAGCGACGACCCGGGACAGCAGCAATGGCTGGAGCGTGCCCTCACCGCGCCGGGCGACGAGCGTCTCAAGTTCGTCGTCGCGCACGACGACCGCCCCAACCTGCTGCTGCAATGGCGGAAGCGCGGCGTTCTACCCAAGATGATTTCCAGCACGCGGCTGGGGTTGTGGATCTCTGGTAGCCATCGTGACTGGGACGGCGTTGAGTACGCCGACATCGTGCGCCAAGCGGCCCCATTGATGTATGTACGGACGCACCAATCCAGCACCGCGACGCGCGACGGCGCGACCGGAGTGAGCCATTTTCGCGTGCTTGACGTAACCAACGAACGTGTGGCCGCGCCCGGCTGGAATTCGTCCGACGTCGCGCCGCCCTCGCTGCCCACCGGCCTGCTTACGTGCACTAGCGAATGCCCGGCCGAAAACGTGGTCGCGGTTACGGTCGCGAACAACCACGCCTTCCGCATCAACGGCCTGCAGGCGCGCGTTCTGGTCGCGGGCGTACCGGAAGCGCGGCCCTGGTGTTTGGGCGCGGAGTTGGTCTCATCGCACTTCATTGACGGCACTTGGGATTGTCGACTCCGCTTCGATGTTCCGGACAAGGGGACGGCGCGGGCCGTCGTGGGCAGCGGTTCGACGCCGCTTCCGCCCCGTTTCACGGTTCGCTTCGACATGCCGACGGTGCTGCGGCTCACTCCCGAGCAGACCCCCGAGGGCCTGGAATACGCGAGCGCGGCGAATGTTAACGCACTGATTTATATCACGAACTCCGGCGCGGTGGATGCCGACTTCACGCCGCTACTGCGGCTCGATGGCGACACGCTCAGCTATAAGGTCATCGAGGAGCCCGGCCCGCCGGCGCTGGCTTATCGCCTGCATCTTCCGCCGGAGGGCTCGGTGACGCTCCAGCCGGACTTGTCGGCCTTGCGCACCACGCCGGGGCGGCGCGAATTGCAGGTGTACCTGACCGGCCTGCCGGCCCTGGCGCCGGCCTGCCAGCCGCTGACGGTGATCACGGCGCCGTGAGGCCGGTTGGCAGCGCACTCCCGGGGTGTTGTGTCCCGAAGGTTTCGGCGGGTGTCCTCGCAGCGTCGCGATGGCACCCGGCTCGGCTGGGATTTGGAAGCAGACAACCGGCTCATTTACATGCCGGCCGCGGCTGGATAGACTGAAATGTCGGAGCTGTTTCGGCAGGCAGGATGGCCAGACGGCTCCTGAACCCGGGCCCATAGCTCAGTTGGTTAGAGCGGCGGACTCATAATCCGTTGGTCGCAGGTTCGAGTCCTGCTGGGCCCATCAGCACACCGGCATGTTGGCGCGATCGGCCGCTGCTGCCCGCGTACAGAATTACTCAGCGATCTCGAATTGCATAGCCCGGGACTTCGCTGCTGCGCTTTGCGGCTTCCAGGGTTACGATCGGCTACGCGCCCGTATCCAACTCGTACGAACAGGCACACGCCGTACAGAACGTCTTGACTCGCGATTCCGGAATGACGGGCGAAAGGTAGAGCGGGTCGTCAAAAAAAGCGTCGTGCCATTGCAGAACGACCGTCTGCTCACAGTACGCGTGAAAATGGATGCAAATCTCGGGTGTCGCGTGGTTTCCGAACAGGGCGGCCAAGTCAGTCAGGTTCTCGGGCGTGGCGGGGATGTGAAAAACTTGCGGACGCGGCCAAATTGTCCCGAGCGCCAACTTGAGTTGCGGCTCGCATGCCCGCGCGTGCATGAATTCCAGGATCGCCCGATCCGGGCTGCCGCCCTCCAGGTAGAGCACGGAACGCGGAGGCAGAAGGTCGTGGAGCCGACGGATGAACTCTTCGTGGTCTGTTGGAGCCGACACGCGCCAACACGGCCCCGGGGTCAGGCGCGACATTTTCTCTCCTTCTCCAAAAGTGTTGCACTGACCTGAAGCAAGCGCCATTTTGGACGCGCTGTAGCCGTCTTGTCAACAAGTCTCTATAGAACAACGCGCAATCTGCGTCCTTTGCGTCCAGCGTACGCGGTCATCCGGCAGTCATGGATGCAGTCGTGGGGCTGCGCGGCCTTTCAGTTTTGTCACACAAGCACGCCTATTCCGCCAGTTGCAGAGCGAGCGGTCCTTACGTCGGTTGAATACACGACGGTGAACACAGTCTTGCCCGGGCTCATCACGATTTCGGACAATCGGGACAAGCTCGGCATAGCTTGAACCCTATTTAAGCCGTTTCTCAGCCTACTGTCAGGACTGCGGCGCTATGTATGTATTTGGCGGCCGAGCCCTTGTAATGAACCGCCGGTTACGGACCCAAAAAGGAGAGCACGATGACCCGAACGTTCGCCAGTCTGGCACTTTGTGCCGTCATTCTTGTCACTGCGG
>JAAYXS010000677.1 GCA_012515775.1 Phycisphaerae bacterium | reverse complement strand
TAAATCTAAACGCTCGATTTAGGGCAGATCGTCTTCGTCGTCGTCTTCCTGCTCGAGCGCAGAAATAGCGTCCTCGAGATCGAAATCCGCGGCCGTCAGCTCGAACACGTCCTCTTCGACCGGCGGCTTACTGCCGGCCGCCGCGGGTTTTGCAGGACTCGGCGGGGTGGCTGCTTTTTTGGCGGCCGGTTTCGGGGCCGGCTTGGCGGCACTGCCCTTCTTGGCGGGCTTGGGCGCCGGCGTGACCGGTTTGCTGCTGATCTTCGTCTCGCCCGGTGTTTGCGGCTCGATGAACTCGATCATGTTGCTGTCGATCGTCGGCGGTGGCTCGAGCTGCTGGATGTCCTCCGGTTTGCCGTCAATCTGCACTGTGAACGAAACCGGCCCGATGTGCAGCCGATCGCCGGGGTTCAGCTCGACCTCGGTCACGCGCTTGCCGTTGACGAACGTGCCGTTGGAGCTGTTCAGGTCCTTAACCTTCACACTGTCGGCGGCCACGAGCAGTTCGCAGTGCTGCCGCGAGACATCCAGCGTCGGGATGCGCACGTCGCAATCCGGGCGCCGGCCAACCACCAGGCGTTCCCCTATCAACGGCAGCTCACGCCGCTGTCCGCCCCTGAATCTGATCAGAACTACTTTCATACCAGTTTTCTCACGGCAAGACCGGAAACACCGCTTCTAGCAGCACTCACCCTCAGGCCCGCGCTCTCCGGTCGCGGTCCAGGCTACAATGAACCGGCCACTGGGCCATATGCTAAACGATGCGGACACCGATGACAACGCCAGCCGACGTTCGAGCTTTATACGTGCACCTGCCGTTTTGCCGGGCGCGCTGCGGGTACTGCGACTTTTACAGCGAGCTGTACCGGGCGGACGCCGTGCAGCCGCTCCTGAATGCCCTGTCGACCGAATTGGCCGGGTACGCGGCGCAAGTGGAACTGGCTCTGGAGACAGTTTTTATCGGCGGCGGGACGCCAACGGTGCTGCCTGCGGAAGCGCTGCAGCCGTTGCTGCACATCTGCACCAGGGCCGCTCGTGGCCGGCCGTCCGAGTTCACGGTCGAGGCCAACCCGGCGACGATCGACGCGGGAAAGGCCGCAGTGCTCGTCTCCGCCGGCGTGAACCGCGTGTCGATGGGCGCGCAATCGTTTGATCCGGCAGAATTGAGCGTTCTTGAGCGAACACACCGGCCCGAGCAGGTCCGTGAGACGATCGCGATCTGCCGCTCGGCCGGCGTGCGGGCCGTCAGCCTGGACCTGATCTTCGGCATACCGGGGCAGAGCCTGCAATCCTGGCTATTCAGTCTCGACCAGGCAATCGCCCTCGATCCGGAGCACATTTCCTGCTACGGGCTGACCTACGAACCGGGTACGCGCCTGCACGCTCGGGCGCAGGCGGGTCAGGTCACGCCCGTCGACCCGGACCTGGAGGCGGACATGTACGAGGCCGCCATCGACCGGCTCGCGGGCGCGGGCTTCGCTCAATACGAGATCAGCAATTTCGCCCGGCCGGGCCAGCAGTGCCGGCACAATCTGACCTATTGGCGAAACGAACCCTACCTTGGCGTGGGCCCGTCCGCCGCCGGCTACCTGGCTGGCGAGCGCTACAAGAACGTCGCTGACGTGGCGGAGTACGTGCGGCGCATCGCGGCCGGGGCTGACCCGCGCGAAGAAACGGAGCGTCTGCCCCCGCAAAAGTGCGCCGGCGAGACGGTAATGTTAGCGCTGCGAACGGTGGAAGGGCTCAGCCGGGCCAGGTTCGCAGAGCGCTTCGGCCAGGACCCGCTAACTTGGTTTGCCCAGCGAAACGGCGGCTCCGCCATAGCTCAGAACGTCGCCAACGGTCTGCTGGAGGTCACGCCCGAAGCCATCCGCCTCACGCGCCGCGGGATGTTGGTGGCGAACGATGTGATGGCGGAATTCCTAGAGTGATAAAGTGATAAGGTGATAGAGTGATAAGGGCACGCTAGCCTCGTCACCTTCCCACGTTCCCACCTTCACACCTGCTCACGCTCCGTTCACGCCCGCCGCTGCCGATACAGCTCCGGCTCGACCACGTTCCGCATTGCCGCGGTGTTCAAGTTGCCGCCGAGGAAGCGGTTCAGCGCGTCGACCGCCGGCCCCGCATCCGCCATGATCTCGTTGTAGTCAACGAACAGCACGCGGAAGTTCGGCTGCTTCTCGAGCCAGCGGTATACGCTTTCCAACTCGGTCCTGAACACGGCCATCAATTTGTCGTCGCTGAGCGAGCCGCCGGGCTTGGCCTGCCGGGCGAGCATGACGTTTTGCGATGCGATCACTTCTTCCAGCTTGCGCCGCATAAACACGACGCGGTACTGATAGTCCGGCGGCAGGTCGTACAGAAGGCGGTAGACCATTTTGACCACGCGGCCCTCTGCGTGCTTCAGCCAGGAGGGGTCCTTGCGGGTCTGCTTGACGGGCTCGTACTCGTAATAGCCGCGCGGGTTGTCCTCGTCGGCTTTGCGTATGTTGTCGATGAGCGCGGGGATGCCGCCCGCCTCCAGCATGCGCATCATCATGGAGGTTCCCGAGCGCGGCAGTCCGGAAACGATCGTCAAAAACTTCTCACCATTGGCCATGAACCAACCTCAATCCCGGCGGCTTGACTCCGGCAGCCCGCCGGCCGCTGCCCGACTAAGGGTCAGGCTAGCGAGCTTTGAGGGGCCGTGCAACTCTAGGCCGCATGGCGCTTTCGCCAGCGCATGGCGCTTTCGCCTTGGGCCGTGCGACCGCAATTCCATGTCGGCGCTGCGCCGAGCGTCGCCCCACTGGTTGCTATATAGCAGCAGGCAGCGCAGGGCGGCCACGCGTTCGGGTTCCGGGCGAAGGCTGTCGCTCGCTTTGCAGCGAGGACCCGGGCAATTTCGAGCCGGGTTGCCGGAAGTCAAAAACATGTAACCATACGCACCCCGCCTTCCACGCCGCTAACATCCTCTGAACACACCCGCTAGGCGAAATTCAACTTTGTCGTACACCGCACTGGATCAGTCTGCGGTTGCGGTCCGCCGAGCTGCGCAAGCGCGGCGACGATCGCCGTGTTCCTACAACATCGCGGCGTACCGCCTGGTAACAACCTCCGGTGCGTGGCCGAAGTCCCGGTGCTCAGCCGCGTGCTCGGCACGCTCTCGCCATACCCATATCGCCCCGCCAGACCAACCGCTGCGACGGGCTTAGGAG
>JAAYXS010000676.1 GCA_012515775.1 Phycisphaerae bacterium | reverse complement strand
TGCTGGAGTGCCGCCCGATCACCGGCCGCATGCACCAAATACGCGCTCATTTGGCAGCGATCGGCCACCCGTTGGGCGTCGATCCGGCCTACGGCGGGCGCGAGTTCATTTTGCTCTCAGAATTCAAGCCGGATTACCGCGTGAATCGTAGCGGTCAGGAACGGCCGCTGATTGAACGTTTGACATTGCACGCCGCGCGAATCTCGTTCGAGCACCCGATCAGCGGCGCCGCCATTAGCTGCGAAGCCCCCCTACCCAAGGACATGCGGGCCACAATCCGCCAGCTCGCCCGCCTCGCCTAACCCGACGCCTCCTCGCCCGTGTGCGCCGCTGCATGAAGCGCAAGCTTCAAGCAGTGCTAGCCGATCGTGTGGTGCTAGTCGAGTGTCGCCGCCGCGCCGCCCAGACCAACGCAACACACACGATCACAAACCATGCCGTCAGCCCAAGCCCCAGTACACTCCACGGCCCGGCCAGCGGCATCCAGATGTAGTGTACGAGCACCAGCGCTGCCAACGTTGCCGAGCACAGCTTAGCCAACCGCCGCCATCCACGAAGCAGCCACCACGCCGGTACCAGCAGCCCGGCCGGAAACAGCAAGACGAAGTGATGCCCCCACGAAATCGGCGAAATCAGCAGCGAAGCCGCGCAGCCCAGCCCGAAGGCCGCCGCCAATCCGGAGAAATTTGCAGCGCGCCCCAGGCATACCGCGGCCGCAAGCAGCAACACCAGCAGCCCGATTCGCACCGTGCTGATCGGGGCCCGCCAGTCGGCCGCGCTTCGTGGTGGGAACGGCGTCAACCGCACACCCGCCGGACCGGCCTGTTCAGCTCGCAGCGGCGGTGGAAACCCGTGCTGCGCAATCTCACCGACACGGAACAGAGCTACTTCGAGGCTCTGATTACTTAGCGCCAGCGGATTGATGCCACGATCAGCGACCAGCGTCTCGCTTTCCGCCACTGTGTCACGCCAGCGGGCCAACAAGCGCAAATTCTCGTTCCAGCCCAAAACGGCGCCGGGAATGCCGAACCAAAACAGGGTGCTTCCGGCAAACAGGCCACCCAATGCCGCCGCGCTCTGCCAGCGCGGACGGCCAGCAATCAGCAGTACTGTATACAACAGGACGGGCAGCGCCGGCGTGACCTTTATCGCGACCGGCAGAGCCAACAGGGCGCCACCGACGCCAACCTGCAGTGCATTTCCAGTGGTCAGTGTCAGCCTCAGCCCCACCATCAACGCCAAGAGTATCAACGCGCCGACCTGGCCGCGTTGCAGGCAGTCCAGCAATGGCAGCAACACGGCCAAGAATGCCACGATCCCCACCCACGCGGGCGGCTGCTCCGCCACGCGGCCCAGTCCCGAACAGTTCTTCCAGAGCCGGACTCCAAGCCGGCGGCCTTCGGCCAGGCAGCCGTACGCCAACGCGACGTTGATCGCAAACCAGATGACAACCTGCCATTGAGTATCAAAATGTCGCAGTGGCGAAACGAGCAGCGCAAAAAGCGGCGGATAAAGATAGTACCACCCGCGCGGCCCCGGGACGGCATACGGGTCGCCCCCGCTCAGCAGTACGTCGGCGGCGTTAGTGTAGACCGTGAAATCCGTCCGGTGCAGCTCGGGCGCATCGGCGCGGAACTGCCCGCGCCAGCGAACGTCCGTCAGGCCCCAGACGGCCAAGCACAGCAGCGCTGCGACTGCCATCCAG
>JAAYXS010000675.1 GCA_012515775.1 Phycisphaerae bacterium | reverse complement strand
CACGTCGAGCTGCATCGGCGACGTCGAACCCGGCTGCTGCACGGTCACCGTCGGCATTCCCGTCGGCGGCGGTGGCAAGCCCGCCGCGAATTCCACCGGCTTGCGCAGCTCAGGCAGCGTCTCCAGACGCTCTGCGGCCACGTTCACATAGTTCGTGCCCGCGAATCGCTGCTGATTCGACAAGATGATGTTATACACGTGCTCCGCCTCGTCGAATTGCCTCAGCGTCTCGTAAGAGCTGGCCAGAGACAGTGCGGCCGCCCCGGCGAGCGTTGGCGACAGGCCCGGCTCGTTCAGCAGCGGTTTGAGGACCTCGATCGACTCCTGCAGCGCCGCCTGGTCGATGGTGCCGGTCTGAGTTGCACTCTCCCGCAAGGCCGCGGCCAACTGAATTCGCGCGGATGCCGCCAGCGTCGGGTTCGAAGCGTTGGAGATGATGCCGCGCATCTCATCCAGCGCGCCCACCGTCTTGCTCTGGACCTTCTGGCTGACTTGGGAGAACTCGTGCCAGGATTTGGCCGCCAGACTGGCCTGCAGCGAGCCCCACCCGCGATAGCCCACAACGGCCAGTAGCACGACCGCGACGGCCACCAACCAATATAACACCTCGCGGTGGCTGCTCAGATTGCGCAGCTTGGTGAGCGCCTCGGCGAGTTCGTTTTGCTTGAGGTAATGCCGTTTATCGGCGTCCATGGTGCTCCTCTACTTGTTTTGCAGCCGCACGTAGGTCAAGGCTGCGTTTTCGGCTTCGGTTGCGGCGCGACTTCGGCGCCCGACGTCGGATACAAGTCGACCACGAGCAGCGTCTTCTTGCGGTCAACTTTAAAGCTGACCGTGCTGGATTCTCTAGGGCCGGTGAACTCGAGGCAATATTCGCCGTGGGTCAGGCGCTCGTTACGCAACGTGAAGCCCGCTTCCGGCATCGTTTTTCGGTAGAAGCGGTCGAGCTCCGCGATCGACAGCAGACCCGTAAATTCACAGTGCGCGGTGCGGACATCGCCGTTCTTCCCTATAACGCTCTTCTTGTCCAAAAGGGCGAACCCAGGCGGGATCGGAAACCCCTCCAGCCGCGGGTGCTGCATGGCCGGCGGCACAGGCGCCGTGCCAAACGCCACGACGTTTCCGGAGCTGGAGCTGCAGCCCACGGTCGCCACCGCGAGAACGATAGCCAAGAGGCCGAATTCCACCAGCCGCGCATCGCGCGGTTTCAAGCTTGCCCTGAAACTCATTGACGAGTCTCCGCCACGCTTCCCAAAAAGAGAATTTTGCCACTTATCAGCCGTTTCGTCAAACCCCGTGACAGGTGAGCAAGAGCCCATGCGCATACGATCGGCCGTTTGTTTCAACCAAGATCCGCAAGACTTGAGACGCGCTTCTCACATGCGCTTCCGCAATCCGCGAAGATTCGCCAACCCGAAAACGCCTTCGATCATTCGATCAAATGTAACGGAGAGGGCGGGATTCGAACCCGCGGTACCCCTTTACGGAGTACGACGGTTTAGCAAACCGTTACCTTCAGCCACTCGGTCACCTCTCCAGGCGATTCAGCAATACGCTGAGAAATCCCCCAGATACTACCCCTTACCGCACCTCTCAGGCAAGCCCCGCGGCGCCTACGCGCTTACGGGCCTTAGGTACAGGGCCGCCCGGCTCACCACGTAGAACGCCACCGCGATCGCGATCATTCCGACCGTAATGTTCACGAACGTCAGCAACGTGCCCCGCGGCAGCTTTTCCAGCGAGCGCGCCCGCGTGGCCCGGTACACCACCGCGATGCACAACGTCAGCGGCAGATACATCCACAACCGCGCCCCGGCCGGCAGCTTGACCGGATTCACAAATGGCACCCAGGCCAGCAACGCAGCCCCAGCGCCGCCCATCGCCTGCCACAGCGGATTCCAGTCCAGGTGCGCCAGAAAACCCGGCAGTGGGACGATCATGAGCTTGCTCCCGGCGCCGCGGCCTCCGACGGCGGCGGCTCGCGCTCAGGCTCAGGGGGAAACGTCGGCAACCCACCCGTTTGGGCCCGCGCGATCGCGTCCAAAATCACCAGGATGTTCAACATCCCGGCGGTCGCGAGATAAATCTGAGCCACTTCCGACTCAGGATAAAAACTCATGTACGGCAAGTACTTCTGGCGCAGCTCCGGGCTGACCTTGATCAGATACTTCGGATCCGCCAAAGCCCGCGGATCCAGGCCGCCGATCGTGTTATTCGCAATCAGCGACAGGCTCGTGTAGCCCCCGGTGCCCATTTCGGCCAGGAACAGCCACGGGTTGCTCCACGGATTGACCGAAGTCTTGATGCCCCCGATTGCCAAACCGACCCAGAACGGCAGGCTGATGGCCACAAAAAAGACCACCGCCAGGCCTCGGTGGCCCAGCATCCAATGCCCCGCACCAGGCAAAATCCAGCTCAGCAAGCCGGCCTGAACCGTTTTGGCCGTACCGGCTGGCCGCGTCGGTTGTCCGCTCTCTTCGTGACTCATCTGTACGGGCACGACCCACCCGCCTGGTTGCACCCGCCGCAGGGAGGAGGCGGCGCCGACCCGGCCGCGACCCGCGGGGCCGCCGGGACGCTAAGCTGCCGTTCGAGTTTTCGGCTACCGCAGTGCGGGCAGGCCAATTCGGCCTCTTGCTCACGCGACTGCACGAGCTGCTCGAACAGCCGGCCACAACCGGAACACGTGTACTCGTATATCGGCATGCAAACTCCGAAACGCGTTT
>JAAYXS010000674.1 GCA_012515775.1 Phycisphaerae bacterium | reverse complement strand
GGGCATGGCACCCGGCACCCCGGCTTGGGCATGGCACCCTGCATGACGCGCACCTTTACCGCACCATGCGGGCCGTCGTGAATCGGGCCCCGAAATCAGCCGGGGCCGTCGGCCAAGGCGTTTTCGATGGAGACGACTTCGTATTCGCGCTCGCCGCCTTCCAACGGCAGCTTGGTCCGCTCGCCTACGCGCAGGCCCATCAGCTTCTGCGGTACCGGGGCTTTGTAGCTGAAGATGCCCGCGTCGATGTTGGCCTCGAACGGACCGATGATGGTCAGCACACGCGATGCTGTGCCCGAGCCGTCGCTTTCGCGCAGCGTAACCCGCGTGCCGATTGAAACGTGGTGCGTGGCGACCTCGGACGGGCTCAGCGGGCGGGCCATCGAGAGGTCGTGGTTTATTTGGGCGAGCCGGGCACGCAGGAAGTCGCGCTCCTCCAACGCGAACTTGTATTCGGAATTCTCGCTCAGGTCACCCAGGGCCCCGGCCTCGCCGATGCGCTTGGCGTTTTCGCGCATCTTGACATTCACCAGTTCGTCGCGTTCAGCGGTCTTCTTTTCGATGCCGGCGGGCGTGGCCCAGAGCGTGTTGGGGTCTTCCCACGGCGCTAACGCGACCTCGTGCGTGATCCACAGCTCCGGATGCGCGGCGCGCAAGGCCTCGGTCATCGCAATGCGGGCGTTGTCACCCAGACCCTCCAGCCGCTCAATCTGACGTTTAAGCGGAACGGCGGCGGCCGTGCTGATCTGGCGCAGGCAGGCGGCCACCTTCGCGTAGTCGCGCAGTGCGAAGGCGGATTTCACGCGGTTGCGGAAATTGCGGCCAACTTGCGGGGCCGGCGTGAGGGTCGTGTCGAGCGCGACCACCGTGTCGAGGATAGTCGCGAACAGGGCCGTGTCCTCGGGCAAAGTCAACCCTTCCGGGTTCTTGGGGCCTTTCCACAGCCAGTAGATCGGCTCTGGGTAGTTGACCGGATCGACCAGCGCATCGTCGATCAGGCGCTGCAATTCGGCCAGCCGACCGGCCGTCCGCAAGGCCTCGGCCAGGCGATCGAACCGGGCGGCGGGGGAAAGGGGCAGCAGGGCCACCACGACCTCCGGCCAGTCGGCGGGTCGGGCCTGCGGCAACGCAGCAAAGGCCCGCTCCCAGAGTACGTCGTGCTTGAGTTCGGCGATCCACCGGGCCGGCTGCGGCGATGCCGCCAGCATCTCGCCCGCCAGCCCGTTGGCCGGCTCGCCTTCGGCCCGGGCGATTTCGGCCGCCACGAGCGCACAAGCGAAGGCTTCCGACGGGCGGCGGGTGCGGATATCGGCCACATACTTGCGCAGATGTTCCCGGAAACGGTGCAGGAGGTCCTTATCGGGGGCGGCTTTGCGCGACTTCTGCTCGCGCAGGTAGCCCTCGGCGATGTTCAGCCATTTCTCCGGATCCGACACAGCCGCGAACTGCTCCCAAACCTCCTGCTCGAGCGAAATGCCCTCGGGGCTGTAGCTCAGGACGATAGGCGAACGGCCCTCCATGATGATGTTGGGCGAGCGTTTTAGCTCGGTCCTGGCGCGGGTCCACCATTTGGACCAGTCTTTGGGCTCGATGTAGCGCGGCACGAGTTCGTAGCGAAGCTGGTCGGCGTCAATGTGCTGCCCATAGGCGTTAATGAGGCCGATCACCAGCGCGACCGGGTCGGTCTCGATCAACTCGCCGATGCGCTCCGGGTGCAACTGGCGGAGCACGCGGAAGTCCTTGGGGGCGATGCGTTCGTATTCGCGGACCAGTTCGCGGGCCGGAATGGTGGTGACGCGGTCGGCACGCCGCAGGGTGAACAGGCCGCGCTGGCGATCCACGTGGGCGACTTCGACGACGCGATCATCCATGCGGCTGATGAGCGTGTCGCCGACCTCGAGCGCCAGGCAGAAGTCGAGCACGCGCAAGGCGGCGCGCGGCGCGGCGCCGGTGGTCAGGCCCGCGGATTCGAGAATGGCGTCAAAGCCGGGCGTCTGACCGTAGACGCGGCGGTACAGATCGAGCGTGATCTGGCGCAGTTGTTCGCTCTTGGGCGCGGCCAATAGTGCGGCGGAAGCCACTTTCAGGGCCTCGCGCGGTTGGGCGGCGACATCGATGTTCTCGAATATCATCTGCGCCAGGGGCGCGACGCGTTCGGCTCTTCCGGCCTGCTCGATGACGGAGAGACATTCGGCCACTTCGGCCAGGGGCAGATTGCCGCTGTCGAGCAGTTCGAGACAGCGGGATTCGAAGTCGTCCAGGTTTGCGGCTCGTGCCAGTTCGCGCAGCTTTTGCGGCATCGGATCCTCAGGAATCGTGTGTCAAACTACGGCACCGACCCCATTGGCGGCGCCGCTCATTCTTGTTGGTCTTTCTCCAAATCCTGGCGCGCCCGCTTTTTCGCTTTCAGCAGACGCGCGGTGTACTCAGCTTCGTCAGTCGCGGGTTTCTTGCCGGTCGGTCGGGCGACGACCGGGGCATCTTGCGGCGTGGCGCCGCCCAGCGTGCGCGCGAGGTCATCCGCCGCTTTCACCGCCTCTCCGGCGTCGTAGCGGGCAGTGGGGGGGGGACGCTCGGCGGCTTCGGCGCTTTCCGCTTCTCCGCGGACGCGCTCGCGCTTGTCCTTAAGCGTGGTCAGCACCGCGGCGCTGGCCTCGGCGGTCTGGCGGCGTCCGGCCATGTCGGCCAGGAACTCGCGGCTCTTACGGGCCACCTCGCGGGGCCGAATGGCGATACGCCGCACGGCCACATCCAGCAGGAACAGGACCAGCATCCAACGGATCAGGTCCTCCCAAACCGAGGAGCGCGTTTCCACGCGCGCCAGCGAAGCGTGGTCGAACGCGGCCGGGGCATCATCCCTGCCCAACGTACGGCCGCCGGTGCGGGCTCGGAGTTCTTCCAGGAGCGCCAGATTCGGGCGCTGCTCGCGGTATTCGGGCGAGTAGGCGACTGACACGCCGGTTTGGAGCGTGCCACTGCGGGCCTCGGCCCCGCTGCCGATCTGGTACTTGAGGTTAAGCACGTAGCTGCCCCGCTGGCCGGCGTCGAACTCACCCTCATAGCGGCCGGGCCCGGTTTGGGTGAGCCGCAGCGGGCTGGCTTCCTGGGTGGGCGAAACCAGTGCGCCCTGCACGTTCATGAAGTTGACCACATCCGCGTTCTTGTCGCGCGCATCGATTACGATTTTACCGCGCCCGCCGTGAACCGTCGTGGTCACGTCCAGATTCGCGGATTGGGACTGCCGCGAACACCAGCGCACGGTTTGTGCCCAGAACTTGCTGAAGCCGGTCCATTTGGCCCAGGCCGGGCCCCAGCGCGGCCACATGCCGCTGGTGAAGGCCACGGTTCTTCCGAGGCCGACCTGCCAATGGGCCAGGAGCGGGTCGCTGCCCTCGTCAGTTACATGGAGCAGCGGCGTCTCTGCCAACGGTTTGGCGGTCGTGATGACGAGCCCCTCCAGGGGCGGGATTTCGTCCTGCCGCAGGCCGGCCACCAGGCGCGATAGCGATTTTGCCAGCCGGGGCTGGAAGGGCTGCTCGGTAATCAGGGAGCGTTGCACGACGCGCGATTCCTTGATGAAGACTTGGGGCAGCTTGCTGTGGTCGTGGGTGGAGTAGAACTTGCCGCCAGTCGTAGCGGCGATTTCCTTGGCCAAGCCCTCATTTATCCAATGCCCGCCGTAGCCGATGGCGATGGTCGAGCAGGTAATGCCGTGCTGTTTCATTTTGGCGAGCAGGTCGTCGCGCGGCGGTTGCGGGTCGAAGTCGGAGATGATGATCATGTGCTTGGCAGCCGCATCGAAGCGGGCGATCAGGGCCTGGACGCCGGGCCGCATGAGCTCGTCCAGGTCGGGCAAGTCGCCCATCGACATTTGCGTGATCTTCTGGATGATGGCCGTCTTGTTGCCGACCGTTTGGAGCGGGACCGCCCAGTAGCCCTCGGCGCCATGGTACTGCCAGGAGAGGACGCCGATGAGGTCGCGCGAGCTGAGCGATTTGGCGGCCGCGACGGCACAGCGCTCGCCGATGTAGTTTCCGTCGGGGATTTCGCAGGCGTGCATGACCAGGACGAGCGCGCCTTTGGGGATCTGCTTGATGTTCTTGACATCAAAGCTCACGGGCATAACGGTTTCGACCGGCGTGCCCAGCCAGCCGCCGGCGCCGAAGGAGTCTTCGCCGCCGAGCATGACCAGGCCGCCGCCGAGGTCATGCACGTAGGTGGACAGGACCTGTAATTCCTTTTCGGTGAAGTCGTTGGCGGGTACGTTCGAGAGAATGACGGCCGAATAGCCGAGCAGGCGGACCTGGTCCAGCGCGTTGGCGCCGGCGACCTCCAAATCGCACTCCAATCGCTCGGATTCGAGCGCTTTGCGCAGCAACGCGGCGGATGAGGAACTGCCCGCCTGGGCGTCTGCGGCGCCTTCGAGGATGAGTATCTTGCCTTGCCCGGCGACGACCGTAAACGCCTGGCCTTCGTTATTGGCGGCCACAGCGTCCGCCTGCGGCTCATCAGGCTCGAACACGGCCCGGAAGCGGTGTACTCCGGCGACTCGCAGCGGGACGGGCAGTGTGAAGCGGTTCGCACCGGCGGCCAGGTCGACCGTTTGACTCGTCCCGGGGCTGTCCGGATCGAGGTCAACCAGCCGGTCATTCTGATACAGCTTGATGCGGCCGCTGGTGGCGGTCTGCGAGCGGAGGACCATTTGCAGGTTGATCGTCTCCTCCGCGGCGGCCGTCGGCGGGGCACGGAGCTGCTCGAACACCACTTCGTTCGTGTGTTCATAGAGGATTGGGACGATGTCGATCGGCACGCCGGCCGCGCGGTAGTGTTCAGCTTCTTCCAGTGCGCCGCCGACGTTTTCGTTGCCGTCCGAGAGCACGACCACCCGGCGGGCACACTCCGGCGGGAAGAGGGCCATGGCCAGGCGCAGGGCGGCGGCCATATCCGTCTGGTCGGGCGCGAGTGGCTCGGTGAGCCTCTCGAGGGCGAGCGTGCCCATGGGAAGCTGCTCGACGGCGCTGCGGCCGTCGAAGGCGACGACGCCCATGAGGTCGTTAGGCTGGCGGCCGTCGATGGCCTGCTGGATGAAGTCGAATTCCTGCTGCTGGTACGGCTGCGGAATGCTGGCGGAGCGGTCCAGCAGAAATACGACGGCCAGGTTGTCCTTTTTCTGGGTGCGCTGCATGCCGGCCAGGGCGAAGATGATGCACAGCACGACGGCGCAGCGCAGGACGATGGCCGCGGCGCGGCGCCCGCGGCCCAGCCCGGCGAGCGAGCGGAAGGAGAGCACTACCAGCAACGGCAGCAGCGCCAGCAGCGCCAGGTACCCTGGCGATTCGAAGCGTAGCGCCAGCAGCGGTTCGGGCGGGCTCATAATCCCAGATTAGCACGGGCAGGCGGCGGCGGCTATTGCCAGCGGTCGCGGCGGGGAACCTGGTCCTGGGCCAGTGAAGGGTGCGTTTGGATTCGGTACACTCCCGGCTTGCCGGCTGCGTCCGGGGTCGCCAGACCCGCGTGAGCCGGCGGGGTAGGACGCGAGATCGAGATGTTTAATCAGCCCGATTCTCACCCGCTGCCGAGCTTGTTTTGGATTTGGCCGTTCGCCGCGCTTCTGCTGGCGATCGCCATTCTGCCGCTGGTCGGGCGGACGCGGCACTGGTGGGAGCACAACGCCAACAAGCTGCTGGTGTCATTGGTGCTGGCCGCGGTGACATTGGTCTATTACGGCTTGCGCGGCTACGGCGTCGAGGCGCATGAAAAAGAGGCGGCGCCGGTGGCCGCCGGCGCTCCCGAGGCGGCGGACACCGGTCAACCCCAGCTTGAGGCGGAGCCGGAAGCTCACGCGCCAAGCTATACGGCGCGTGGCTGGCCGACGATTCAGGCCGTTTTGCGGCATGCGGTGCTGGGCGAGTACGTGCCGTTCATCGTGCTACTGTTCAGCCTGTATGTGATCGCGGGAGGGATCGTGGTGCGCGGCGATATTCAGGCGACGCCCGCGGCGAACACGGCGATTCTCGGGATTGGCGGCGCGCTGGCCAGCATCATCGGCACGACCGGGGCGGCCATGGTTCTGATCCGGTTGTTGCTGAAGACCAACAGCGAGCGGAAGCGCAAGGTCCACACGATCGTCTTCTTCATATTTATTGTGGCGAATGCGGGCGGGCTGCTGTTGCCGACCGGTGACCCGCCGCTTTTCCTGGGCTATTTGTACGGGGTGGACTTTCTCTGGACGCTGCGCCTGTGGCCGCAATGGCTGTTCGTGGTAGGCGTGCTGCTGGTGGTGTACTTTTTTTGGGATAAGCGGGAGTACGGGCGGGAGTCGCCAGCGGACCTGGCGCGGGACGTCAGCATTGTGCGTCCGATTCGCGTAGCCGGATTGCTCAACATGGTGTGGTTGGTCGGGGTGGTGGTCGCGGTGGGCACGCTGGACCCCAGCAAGCCGGTGCCTGGAACGAACTGGTACCCGTTTCCGTACCTGCGCGAGTTGGTGCAGATTTCGCTGGTGGTTATTTCGCTGCTGACGACGCACACCAAGCTGCGCGTGGAGAATCAATTCACGTATGCGGCGATCGGCGAAGTGGCGTGTTTGTTCATCGGCATATTTATCACCATGCAGGTGCCGATCGAGATTTTGCAGGCGCGCGGCCCGCAATTGGGACTGTCGGCGCCGGCGCATTTCTTCTGGGCCACCGGTCTTTTGAGCAGCTTCCTGGACAACGCGCCGACGTATGCGGTGTACTTCGCGACGGCCGGGGCGCTGCCGCCGGGCGGCATGCCGCTGGTTCATGGCGTCCAGACGGCCACGGGGGCGATCGCCGCGCCGCTGCTGGCGGCGATCAGTTGCGGAGCGGTTTTCATGGGGGCCAATACGTACATCGGCAATGGGCCTAATTTCATGGTGCGGGCGATCGCGGAGCAGTCAGGGGTGAAGATGCCGAGCTTCTTCGGGTTTATGGTTTACTCGGGCCTGGTGCTGATTCCGCTGTTTGTGGCGATGACGTTCATTTTCTTCTGGAGCTGATGGCTGCGGTGTGGGCGGGAGCGCGAGGGAACGTGAAATGGCGAAGAAAGCAGCCCACAAGTCGAGCGTGAAAAAGGCCGTTGCGAAAGCGGTTCAAACCGCAAAAGGCCGGCTGGCGAAGGGCGAGGGTGCTAAAGGCGCAGCCGCAACAGCCCAGGTGCGCAAAGGCCAAACCGCCAGAGCCCAGGCCGCGGTACGCAAAGCGGCCCCGCCGCGGCCGGTGGCGGTGCGGACGGGCGAGAGCCAGGCGGCGCGTGGCGCGCGGGCCTTGCGCATTCTCAAGATACTCCGCGCGACTTATCCCAATGCGACGACTGCCCTGCGGCACCGCAATGCGTACGAACTGCTGGTGGCGACCATCCTTTCCGCCCAATGCACGGACGAGCGCGTCAACCGGGTCACGCCCGACCTGTTCCGCCGCTATCCGGATGCGGCCGCGCTGGCCGAGGCGGATCCGGCTGAATTGGAGGCGGCGATCAAGAGCACCGGTTTTTTCCGTAACAAGGCCAAGAGTCTGCTCGGCGCGGCGAAGATGATACGCGACCGCTTTGGGAACCGTGTGCCCGATACGATGGATGAGCTGTTGGAGCTGCCGGGCGTGGCGCGGAAGACGGCGAATTGCGTGCTGGGGACTTGGTACCAGAAGAATGAAGGGGTGGTGGTAGACACGCACGTCGGGCGGGTGGCTTCGCGCTTGGGCCTGCTGACTACGGCACGCAATGACAAGGACGCCGTGAAGATCGAGCAGGACCTGATGGCGCTGCTGCCGCGCGAGAGCTGGACGTTCGTTTCGCACGCCCTGATTCTGCACGGGCGACGGATCTGCACGGCGCGCAAGCCAAAGTGCGGCGAATGTCCGCTGAATGAGGATTGTCCGTCGGCGTTTAAGGTGTGAGGGGGAGCCTGCTTGGGGCAGAGGAAAAGCACAGCGGCCGACCCGATCGGTCCTCGGGTTGGCCGCTGCT
>JAAYXS010000673.1 GCA_012515775.1 Phycisphaerae bacterium | reverse complement strand
CATGCGTCTCGAAACGTGTGCGCCTGACGCCTGTCCGTCCGTCTTATAAAGCTGTAATGAACCCGCATTCTCCGGCCACTTGGTGGCATTCATAATGCCAGTGCAGTTCGAGACGGCTGAAGGTGGTCCGCCCGAGTGGGTGGCCGGCAACAGCCGAGTGTGCAGAGCGTGGAGCTTCGGAGCCCTCGGAGTGCCTCGATGGCGGTTTTTCAATATGAAGCGTTGAATGCCTCGGGCCAGGAGATCAGGGATTCGCTCGAGGCCCCAACCAAGGAAGACGCGGTTGCCAAGGTCCGAGGCCTGGGGTATTTCCCGACCAAGGTCGTTGAGAAGACCGACAAGAAGCGCATCGTCGCGCGCCAGGTTTCCGGCGCGCGCAAAAAGAAGGCCGCCGGAACCGGGTTTGGGCGTGTCCCGGTCAAGCAGCTTACGGCCTTCACGCGCCAACTTTCGACCCTGCAAGACGCCGGTCTGCCAATCTTGCGCAGCCTTCGCATTCTCGAACAACAGCAGAAGCCGAGCATGCTGCGCAGGGTCCTTAAAGAAGTACACGACGACGTCGAAGGCGGCTCGACTCTTTCGGAAGCCCTCACGCGCCACCCCAAAGCCTTCAACCGCCTCTACTGCAACATGGTGGCGGCCGGCGAGGCGGGCGGCGTGCTCGACGTCATTCTGCAGCGCCTGGCGGAGTTCATGGAGAAGGGCCAGCGCCTGCGCCGCAAGATCATCGGCGCCATGGTGTACCCGTCCGTGGTCATCACGATTGCCGCGGCCATCGTGGGCTTCATCATGGTTCAGGTCGTTCCGAAGTTCCGCGACATCTTCAAGGATTTCGGGGCCACGCTGCCGGCGCCCACCCAGATACTGATCTCCACCTCCACCTGGTTCGCCAAGGGCTCGGCAGACGTGCCCATCCCGGGCTGGGTCGTGGTGCTGGTCTCGCCGGTGCTGATCTTCGCAATCTTCAAGCTCATCCGCCAGGCCAAGGTTGGGCGCTACGTCCTCGACACCAGCCTGATGAGCACGCCGGTGGCCGGGCAGATTGCTTCGAAATCCTGTATCGCGCGTTTCACGCGCACGCTGGGCACGTTGATTGCGGCCGGCGTGCCGATTCTGGAGGCCATCAACATCACGCGCGATACTACCGGCAACGAGGTATTCGCGCGCATGCTGCAGAAGGTGCACGATTCGATTCGGGAAGGCGACACGTTCGCCAACCCGCTGCGCGCCTCGAAGACGGTCGATGCCATCGTGGTGAACATGGTGGACGTGGGCGAGGAAACCGGCGAGCTCGACAAGATGCTGATGAAGGTGGCCGACAACTACGACGAGGAAGTCGATACGCTGGTCGGCTCGCTGGTCAGCCTGCTCGAGCCGATCATGGTGGTTGTACTGGGGCTGATCGTCGGGTATATCGTGGTGGCGCTGTTCCTGCCGCTGGTGTCGTTGATTCAAACCCTGCAAGGGGGCGTCTGATGCGTCGCCGGCGCGGGTCGAAAAGGTGCTGCATGCGAGCAGAAGTCAGAAGTGCGAAGAGCGAAGGCAGAAGGCAGAAGGCAGAGCCCCGTCGCGGCGCGCCCGGGCCGAAACTTCATAGTCCAAACTCGAAACTCGAAGCTGCTTTCACGCTCGTCGAACTCACGATCGTCGTAGCCATCATCGCCGTGCTCGTGGGCATCATGGTTCCGGCCGTCAGCCGAGTGCACATGCGCAGCAAGAACATGAGCTGCAAGACCGTGCTGTCGGCCATCGATACCGGCCTGGAAATGTTCAAGGCGGATGGGAACGTGGGGGGCGATTATCCGCCGTCGTACTCTGATGCGGAGGACGGGGTGGGAGACCTGCGTCGTGGGCAGGTGGCCAACCCCTATGGGCAGTCAGGCGGCTCGGGCGGCGGCTACAGCGGCCCGGGCGTCTCGTTGCCCATCGCGATCACCGGCAGTGGCTTATTGGTCTGGGGGCTGGCCGGTGCCGACCAGCTCGGCACGCCGGGTTTCAAAGTGTTTCGCAGCGATAACGACACCCAGCTCTGGTCGGCCGACACGCACAATCGGGCTGGCGCCCAGTACGCGCGGGACAAGAGCGGTGCTTACGCCATGAACGAGGAAAAGGGGACGCCCGTTCAGCCGCGTTTCGGCCCGTATGTGGATGTGAGCAAGATTGAGATTACGCCTTACGATTCCAGCGTCCGCAACTTTGTGGTGCCGGCCGAAACGGAGGCGCGCGGCCAGCCATACGGGCGGCGTTACCCGATGTTCCTGGATTCGTTCGGTTACCCGATCCTGTACTGGAAAGCTGATCCGGCCGGCAACCGCATCGTTGATCTGCGGCGTACGGATTATACTGGAGCTGATCGCGGCATTTACCATTGGGAAGATAATGGTGTATTGCTGGAACACCCGGACGGGCCGGACGAGTTCATCGACGAAGAGCCGCTGCAACTCACCGACAAGCGTCTGGATTTCAAGCAGGCACTGTACTGGGACGATGATTGGGCGCCGGATGCTTACGACGCTAATCCCACCACGTCCACGGATCCGCCGCCATCCAAGAGCTTTGCGGACTTCATCATGAACCCGAAGATAACCGCCAAGCTGACGCCCCACAGACCGGATTCGTATCTGCTGATCAGCCCCGGCTACGACGGCGAATACGGTACCGCCGACGATATCACCAACTTCAACAAATAGCGTGCCGGATGTCTGACAGCACCAGCAGAAGCCGGGCCTACGAACATGGACAACAGTGCGGCCGCGGCGCGGCATTCACGCTGGTGGAACTGCTGGTCGTCATTGTCGTCATCGGCATCGTCATGAGTCTGCTGCTGCTGGTGGGCGGGCGCGTGCTCGAACACCAGAAGCGGGCCGCAACGCAGAATACGATGCGCCTGACCGAGATGGCCATCGAGCAGTTCAAGACTACTGACCCGCTGCGCGATATCTACAACAATCCAAAGCTGCGCGACCGGTCAGGCGGGACAAACCGAATCGTGGGCTGCACGTT
>JAAYXS010000672.1 GCA_012515775.1 Phycisphaerae bacterium | reverse complement strand
TCGATATAATTCGCCATAAGCTGGTGCAGGCCGTCGTGACGCGTTACGCTGATGAGCCGCTGACTGCCGGGCGTCCGACACGGTCTGATAATCGCCGCCGTACTCTCCCCCCGACGGAGCCGGCCCCGGACAGCGGCTTACCGAGTTCAAGCCCGGCTGGCGAACAGACGAAGCAGTAGCCCGCACTGATTTGGTTACGTCTTATGTGGCCGTTTGGCAGAACATCCGCCCGCCGCCGAGAAATCCGCCGTTCCAAGGCCGAGCGCGGCTGGAGTTGGTATCGTCGCCTGCCGGCGCAGGTTAGCCTGGCGCCGATCGGCCTGGCGGTGGGGTTAGCGATTTTGGCGGCTTACCTGGTGAACGCCGGCGGCCCGGTGTTCCGGATACGCGAGGGGCAAACAGTCTCACGTGCGCTGGCGGCGCGGGTTGAATTCAGGCTGGAGGACGCCACCCGTACCATCGAGATGCGCGGGCGGGCGCGCGACAACAGCCCGAATTACTACGAGCTGGACGTGTCCTTGCTCAAGGACATCGCCGGCCGCCTGACGAACGCCCTGCAGCTCGCGAAGGTGCACGCCGACGACCCGGCTCGCTTACAAGAAGAAGCCCGCCGCACCCGCATCATTCTGGACGAGGCGGGCCGCGACGAGTTATTGCGAATCGCCAAAGTGGCCGATGCCGGCGAACAACAGCGCGAAGTAGCACGCTTCCAGAGCGCCGTCGAACGAGCCGTTTCCAGCCTCAAGAGCCAGACCCCGCTCCTGGTCGAGGCTGCCGAGGCCGCCGCTCGGCGAACTGCGGACCGGGCCAAGCTGATCGAACCGCCCGAGGCCGGCAAAGCCGCCGTGGAACGCGAACTACCGGTTTCGAAGCTCATCACGACCGCCCAGCCGGATGCGGTCGACGTGGTGGCTGCGGCCGCTTCGCAGGCGTTCGCCGCCCCGCTACAGGCGTCGATGAAGAACTCGATTGCCGGAATGCTGCGGCGCGAACCCGACGCTGCCGCGCCAGGAGCGGCCGGCGCAGATAGCCCGGTGCGGGCCATCTACCGCTACGCGGCTGATCTGACCAGTCGCGCCGCGCAGGAGGCCTGGGCCGCGGTCCCCAACCAGCACGAGGTTTACGCGCGCGAGCAACTGCTGACAGATGCCGGACAGATTTCCAAGAAAGAGCACGAGTTGCTCAAGGCCGAACACGAGGAATACCGCAAATGGCTGCGGCGTGAGCTGCCCGCGGAAGAGGAATTGGCGGCGCTGCAGCGCCACCAGCCGGACGCCTATCAGCGCTTAATCGAGGAACACCAGGAGATAACCGCAGCCCGGGCTTCCGAGCGCCTGGCTGTATATGGTTATGGAGTTCTGGCCCTCCTAATTCCGCTCGGTCTGACGTACTACCTGCGCCGCCCAGGGCGCAAGCTGCGCGATGATCCGGCCCGGCAACTGACGACGACGGTAGTGATGTTGGCGGTACTAGCCATTGCGCGGGCTGTCTTCGTGGCTACCGGCAACCCGTATTACGCGGTTGGTGTGCAGGCCTTCGCCGCCGGCATTTTGGGCATCGTCTACGCCCGCTACTGCGGACCGGCGATGGCGGCAGGTCTGGCGGTGCTGATTACGCTGGCCACGCGGCAGAACATGGGCTTCTTCCTCATCCTGATGGTCGTTTCCGCCACGTTTCTCGTCGGGCTGAACAATATCCGCAACCGCGGCGGGATCGTGGCGGTCGGTGCCGCCGCGACCTTGTTCGCACTGTTCACGACCTTGGCCGCCGGGCTCATCGACGGTCAGACGCTCAGGTTCGCGTTTATGGCGGAGGCTCTGCCGGCGGCCTGCACGACAATGGCGGCGGCCTTCATCATTGAAGGCATCCTGCCGGGTATCGAGCGGGTCTTCAAGATCAGCACGAACATGTCGCTGCTGGAGTGGGGCGATGCCAGCAAGCCGCTGCTGCGCCTGCTGGCGGCCGAAGCGCCCGGCACGTACAACCACAGTCTGCTGGTTGGCACGCTGGCGGAGAACGCGGCCGAAGCGATCGGGGCGCAGGGTCTGCTGGCCCGCATCGGCGCGTATTACCACGACATTGGCAAGATCAACAAGCCGGAGTATTTCGCGGAGAACCAGGCGGTCGGAGACAGCCGGCACGAGCGCCTGTCGCCCGCTATGAGTCACCTAATCATCACCGGGCACGTCAAAGACGGCATCGAGATGGCCCGCGAGTACCGGTTGCCGCCCGCCCTGCACCCGTTCATCGTCGAGCACCACGGCACCACGCTGGTCGAATTCTTCTACCACGCCGCCAACTTGCAGCGCAAGCCGGGCGATCCGGAGGTGTCGGAAGTCAACTTCCGCTACTCCGGTCCGCGCCCGCAGTCGCGCGAGACGGCCGTGGTCATGCTGTGCGATGCGGTTGAAGGGGCGGTGCGGGCTATGTCTGAACCTACCCCCAGTCGCATTGAGGATACGGTTTCAAAGATAGTGCAGCGGCGGCTGATGGACGGACAACTGGACGAATGCGATCTGACTTTCCGCGAACTGGAGACGATCCAGCGCAGCGTGGTCAAGAGTCTCTGCGCCATTTATCACTCGCGTGTGGCCTATCCTGAGCGCGAGGAAGCCAAGTCTGAGGCGGAAGTGCGCGTATCCTGAGAGAAGTGATAAACTGATAAAGTGATAGAGTGGTAAGGGGGGGCGAATCTGGCAATGTCGATGTCCGATAACGGGGCGGACAGTCACACAACAAGCGACATTTGGCGTGGACTGGACCAAACCGCTCAATTAGAATGAGGCCGTACCTTTGAGTGATCCGCGGAGGGCACCGGACCGGACGGGCGGTGGCTTCGTGGTCAAATTGGAGCCGGTCATTGCGGGGACTGACCGATCTGGTCAGCTTCTGCCGGCGTCTTGACAGGTAAGGAGGAAAAGGTGTAACGTCAGAGCTTTATGTCGATTTGCTGCGCGGCGCTCGCGGCGGCGGCCTTCGCCCTGCCGGACCGCGCCGCGGCCTCTGGCGATTCGGGCAGGCCGCCGCAGTCGGACCTGACCGCCCGGCATTCCCTGGGTTCCATCCTATATGTGCCGTCGCAGTACCCGACGATCCAGGCCGCCCTCGACGCCGCGTCCGACGGCGACGAGATTCGTGTCGCCAACGGTACGTACACTGGGCCGGGCAACTACGACCTGGATTTCCACGGCAAGGCTGTTACCCTGCGCTCGGCGTCCGGCGATCCCGAGCGCTGCAGCATCAACTGTGCCTGGGAGGGCCGGGGCTTCTGGTTTCACAGCGGCGAGACGGCGGCCAGCGTCGTAGAGGGGTTCACAATACGTAACGGATATCCGCCCGCCTACACCTTCGATGGCCGGGGCGGCGGCATTTTCTGCTCGAACGGCAGCTCCCCGACCATCTCCAATTGCATCGTTGATAGGTGCTCTTCCGAAGACCATGTGTTACCGGAGGGCGCTGTTGCTCCGGCAGGCGGTGGCGGACTGGCGTGCGTCGAGCAGAGCCATCCCACAGTGCGCAACTGCCTCTTCGAGTGGTGCCGCGCTCCCAGCGCGGGTGCCGGCGTACTGTGTGATTCCGGCAGCAACCCGGTGCTCACGGGTTGCACAATCCGCCTATGTATCATCGACAACGACTTAATAGGAAGTCACGGTGGTGGCGGATTGGCCTGCTTGAACGGAAGTCAACCGGTCCTCGCGGACTGCGTCATCCTGCGGAACGTGGCTAGGGAGGCGGCAGGCATATACTGCCATTCCAGCAACCCCACGTTCACCCGTTGCAGTATTGTCGAGAACGACGGATACGCCTCCAGTGGAATCGGGGGCCTGGCCTGCTTTTTCAGTGACCCGACACTTCGGGATTGCACCATCGTCGGCAATGAGGGCAACTATGCCGGCGGAATCTGCTGCAACCATAGCAGCCCGGTCCTCGTCGGCTGCACTATCGCCGAAAATATTTCCCAACGGGCCAGCGCCCTGTTGTGCGAATGGTACAGCTACCCGCAGATTACCGCCTGCCGCATAACGGCCGGCGCCGGCGAGGACGGTTCGCCGCTTCCGCCCGCGATCCTATGCCGCGGCGCGGCCGCTCCGACCCTGGCGAGCTGCCTCGTGGATGACACAGGCGGCTTATGGGCCCACTCTTACGCCCATCCGGTGGTGCG
>JAAYXS010000097.1 GCA_012515775.1 Phycisphaerae bacterium | reverse complement strand
GCAACCCGATTCACCCCGATGCGGCCATTGCGCAGCAGCATTTGAAGGCGCATGAGACGGCCGTTCGCCTGGCGCCGAAACTGGGCACGGACGTGGTCATCACGTTCAGCGGCTGCCCGGGCGGCGCGCCCGGCGATAAGACGCCCAATTGGGTTACCGCCGCCTGGCCGCCGGATTTCACGAAGATTCAGGAGTATCAGTGGAACGAGGTCTTGGTGCCCTTCTGGAAAAAGAAGGCTCGGGAGGCGGCGGATGAAGGGGTGAAGATCGCGTTTGAGGCGCACCCCGGGTTCTGTGTCTACAACCCGGACACTTTGTTGCGCTTGCGCGACGCCTGCGGGCCGAGCCTGGGGGCCAATCTGGACCCGTCGCACTTTTTCTGGCAGGGCATCGATCCGATCGAGGCGGCGCGCGTTTTTGGCGAAGCCGGCTGCTTGTTCCACGTGCATGGCAAAGACACCGGCATCGACCCGCACAACACGCGCATCAACGGCACGCTGGACGCCAAATCCTACGGCGATCTGAAGGCCCGAAGTTGGGTTTTCCGCACCTGCGGCTATGGCCACGGGGACGAGTTTTGGAAGCCGTTCATCAGCATGCTGAAGCGCGTCGGCTACGACGGGGTGGTCAGCATTGAGCACGAGGACGCGTACATGAGCGTCCAGGAGGGCTTCGAGAAGGCAGTGGCGTATCTGCGGGGTGTGCTCATCAAGGAGCAGCCCGGCGCGGCGTGGTGGTTCTAGTTCCTGAAGAGAGAGGACAGGGGGATAAGGGAGGCAGGGGGGACACGGGAGTGGGGAGCCCGGCCCTGCGCTTCTGTGCTGCGCGATCGTCGGGTGTGCGGAGACCAACGCTGCGCTTGAGCATCTCGCCCGCCGTAACGCGCCCGCCCTCTGCGGAGCCCGCGCCGCCTGCCGGCTGTCGAGACTTGTCGTGCCGGTGGCGCTCCAGCATTTTTTTCGTTAAGGTACGGTTGACGTGTGTAAGGTTTGCGTAGGTTGGGTCCGCACCGACGGTTTCTGAAGAGGACGAGTTATGCGCGGGTGCAGCGTGCGGGGGATGTCGCTTGTGGTAACGCTGGTTTGGACGGCGGGGCTGGGGATGCACGCCGCACGCGGGGACGTGCGGCCACACGCGGGGATGCTCGTCAACCCAGACGTGAGTGCCACGCACATCGTGTTTTCTTATGCGAATGACCTGTGGGTCGTGCCGCGCGACGGCGGCATGGCCCATCCCTTGTCCAGTCCGGCCGGCGTGGAGTCGTTTCCGCGCTTCAGCAGCGACGGGCAGACGATCGCGTTCATGGCCAACTATGACGGCAATACCGATCTGTACACGTTGCCGGTGACCGGCGGCGTGCCCTTTCGTGTGACGCACCACCCGGCGACCGAGAATCTGTGCGACTTTTCTCCGGACGGCCGGCTGATATTCTTCTCGAACGCCCAGGCGCCCTTCGCGCGCATGGCACAGCTCTTCACGGTCGCCTCCAACGGCGGCTTGCCCGAGAAACTGCCCGTGCCCTATGGGGCGAACGCGGCCATCAGCCCCGACGGCGAGTGGCTGGCGTACACCCTGCACACCACGGATAACCGCACGTGGAAGCGTTATTGCGGCGGCATGGCGACTGACATCTGGCTGTTCAACTTGAAGGACCACCGCGCGGAGTGCATCACCTGCTGGGCGGGCACCGACTCGCAGCCGATGTGGCACGGCAACATGCTGTACTACATGTCCGACGCGGGCCCGGAACACCGCCTCAACATCTGGTCGTACGACCGGGTCAGCAAAGAACGCCGGCAGATCACGAACTTCGCGGAGTTCGACATCAAGTGGCCGGCGATCGGGCCCGGCCCGAACGGTGAGGGCGAGATTGTTTTTCAGAACGGCACGGAACTGTATCTGCTCGATCTGGCCAGCGGCCAGAGCCGCGCGGTCGACGTCACGATTCCCGGCGATCGGCCGAAGATTCGGCCACAGCTCATCGATGTGAGCAGCGACATTCGCAGCATTGCGATTTCGCCGAGCGGTAAGCGGGCCGTGATGGAAGCACGCGGCGACATCTGGACGGCTCCGGCGCGAGACGGCTCGCCGCGGAATCTGACGCGCAGCGTGGGCACGCATGAGCGCTATCCGAGCTGGAGCCCGGACGGGCGCTGGATCGCGTACTGGTCGGACGCCACCGACGAAAATGAGCTGTACCTGGTGCAATCCGACGGCAAGTCCGAGCCGCGCAAGCTGACGAATCACGGGCCAGGCTTCCGCTACGGCATTCTCTGGTCGCCGGATGCGAAGTCCGTGGTCTACGGCGACAACGCCGGCAACCTGTACCTGCGGGCGATTGAAGAGGACGAATCGAAGCTGGTGGACACCGACCCGGATGCCAGGTTGCCCGAGGCGAGTTGGTCGCCGGATTCGCGCTGGATCGCTTACACCAAACGGACCGACAGCGATCTGAGCACGATCTGGCTGTACAACGCGGAGAGCGGCGAAAAGCGGCAGCTTACGAGCGCACTCTTCAACAGCACCAGCCCGACATTCGATCGCGAGGGCGATTATCTCTACTTCACCACGAATCGAAACGTGGATACGCCGATCTACACTGAGCTGGGCAACACCTGGGTATATGTAAAGACGGAAATGCTGTGCCTGGTGCCGCTGCGCGCGGAGGTCGGCTCGCCGTGGGCGCCCAAGAGCGACGAGGAGAAGTGGGGCCAGGCCCGGGAGAAGGGCGAGAAGAAGGAAAAGAAGGAGAAGGAGAAGGAGGAGAAACAGAAAGACGAAAAGGACGAATCCGGCGGAGAAGATAAGGACGATCCGGGCGAAGCGGAAAAGGATGACTCGGGGGAGGGCGACGCCGGGCAGCCGGCAACCTCCAGCGCGCCGGCCGAACAGCCCAAGGAAGCCGAAGAGCGGGAAGCAGAAAGCAAAAAAGGCAAGAAGAAAAAGAAGGTCAAGCCCGTGGAAATCGAACTCGAGGGGTTCGAGGCGCGGGCCATTCCATTGCCGGTGCCGGCCGGCAATTTCAGCCACCTCGCGGTCAACGACGAGGGGCATTTGCTGTACGTGCGTCGTCCGCTGCGCGGTTCGGACGAGAAGCCGGCCATCAAAATCTTCGACGTCAAGGACGACGAGAAGAAAGAGAAGACCGTGCTTAAGGACGTGCGCGGCTTCGGCCTCAGCGCCGACGGTAAAAAAATCCTCGTTCGCAAGGACGGCAAGCTGTTCATCGTCAAGGCTCGGCCGGATCAGAAGACCGACAAGCCCATGCCCACCAGCGGCATGGTGGTGAGCATCGATCCGCGGCAGGAATGGCGTGAAGTTTTCAGCGAGGCTTGGCGGATCATGCGCGATTTCTTCTACGTGCCCAACATGCACGGCATTGACTGGCCGGATATCCGGGCACGATACGGCAAGATGCTGGATGATTGCATTTGCCGCGAGGACGTGAGTTTCATCATCAAGGAGATGATTTCGGAGTTGAACGTCGGGCACGCCTACTACAACGCTACCGATCCCGACCAGGGGCCCCGCGTTTCGGTGGGGTTGCTCGGGGTCGATTTCGAGCTGCAGGATGGCGCCTATCGAATCAGCAAGATTCACGCCGGTGGGCCGTGGGACCTCGATGTCCGCGGACCGCTGAGCCAGCCCGGCATTGAGGTGAAGGAGGGCGATTACCTATTGGCGGTGAACGGATTGCCGCTCGACACGCGAAAAGATCCGTGGGCGGCTTTCCAGGGTCTGGCGGGCCGCACGGTTGTCCTGACCGTCAGCGACCAGCCTGTGCTGAATGACAAGGCGCGCGACGTTGTCGTCGAGCTACTGGCCAGCGAACGCGCGCTCCGCTATCGCGCCTGGGTCGAGGCCAAACGGGCTTACGTGGATGAGCGCAGCGGTGGCAAAGTCGGCTACATCTACGTTCCCAACACCGGGCGCGACGGGCAGGCCGAACTGGTGCGCCAATTCCACGGCCAACGCTTCAAACAAGCGCTGATCATCGACGACCGCTGGAACGGCGGCGGTCAGATTCCAGATCGGTTCATCGAGCTGTTGAATCGCCCGCTCTTGAGCATGTGGGCGCGGCGCCACGGGCGCCCGGGTCGCACGCCGCCACAAAGTCATCAAGGGCCGAAGTGCATGCTGATAAACGGCTTGGCCGGCTCGGGCGGTGATGCTTTTCCGGCGTACTTTCGGCAGGTCGGTCTGGGCAAGCTGATCGGCACGCGGACTTGGGGCGGGTTGGTCGGGATTTCGGGCAACCCCGATTTCATCGACGGGCGGCACTTGAGCGTGCCCACGTTCGGCGCCTACAACCTGGACAGCACGTGGGCCATCGAGGGGCACGGCGTTGATCCGGACATCGAGGTGATCGACGACCCGTCAAGGATGGTCGACGGCGGCGACCCGCAACTTGATCGCGCGATCGAGCTGATGCTCGAAGAAATCTCGCTGCACCCGTTCATTGAACCTCCGCCGCCTCCGCCGCCGGACCGCAGCGGCATGGGCTTGGAGAACGAGCGCGGAAAGAACTAAGCGGAGTCCGCGGATATCTGAGCTGGCCGCGCGGGTTTTGATGTGCCGGCCGTCCAATCCAAAATAGAACGCGCCGATGCTCTCCAGTTCGGAGAGGATCGGCGCGTTGGGGAGAGCCCCGCGGCTGCGGGGCTCGAATTAGCGTAAGAGCACTGCTTGTAGACTAAGCCGGGATCAACGACGGGATCAGAAGCCCGAGAATCAGGCCGATGCCGCCGAAAAACAACAAACCCAGCAACCAAGTCATAAGCACACCTCACAAAGAGCTCACGGGCATTGAGCCCTCGAGCCCTCTTCAAATCGCCTCAGTAATCAGACGTTCTGACCGGCGAGCAGGGCCGCAACAAATAGGATGACGCCGGCCCAAGTCAGCCACCACCACCATCCTACCATGCTGTCCTCCTTCACATTAGGCTCCCCACATGCATGGGGAGCTCGTTCAGAAGTCGCTTGTCACTGGATAAAGTCGCAACCGCGACGTACCAGCACTTCTACACCTAGGCAGCCGCCTGGCCGGTGAGAATGAAAATAATGACCGCGGCGATTGCGCCCCAGAACAGCAACTCAATCCATCCACCAAACATTTGAACTCCTTCGAAAAAAAGGCAGGTCAAAGCGGCCCCCGCAAACCGGCGGGGGCCATGCTTCTCATCCGCGCCAGCGGATTCCTGTTAGACGGCCTGCGTGAACAGCCAGAACACGAGTGCCCCGATTCCGATCCAGATCAACAATCCCCAAAAATCCATCGCGCTTCTCCATTGCTGCGAGACTGAAAAAAGGGTTGGTTCCCGCCACAATGGCAGGACCGCGCAAACCCAACCAAAAAACATAATCCGGACCTATGGGCACTTCTGTCAAGAGAGTCAACAAGAAAATTTACGCCCGGGCTGCACGAAATCGGCCCACGCCGTAACATGGATCGAATGCGTTCGGCCCAGTTTCGACCAATTCTGTCCGTCGTCGTCCCGGTGTACAACGAAGCCGCGAATGTTGCGGCCTTTCTGGACCGTACTCTCCGCGTTCTGCAGGCGTTGAACCGCGAATTTGAGCTCTTGTTCGTGGACGATGGCAGTTGCGATGAAACCGCCAGCCGAATCACCGCCGCCGCCGTCGATTGCCCGGCTGTGCGACTGGTGCGGCTCTCGCGAAACTTCGGACATCAGGCT
>JAAYXS010000671.1 GCA_012515775.1 Phycisphaerae bacterium | reverse complement strand
GTTGAAGTCGTCACGCGCTGCCTGCGCGAATTGGAGGAGGCCGTCGGCTGGGGCGTCCGCGTGCGGGGCGTCGGCAGCACCGGCAGCGGCCGCGAGCTGATCGGCGAACTGGTGGGCGCCGACAGCATCAACGACGAAATCACCTGCCACAAGACGGGGGCGACGTTCGTCGGCGATCGCCTGCTGGGCAAACGCCCGGACACCATCTTCGAAATCGGCGGCCAGGATTCGAAGTTTATCAGCCTACAGCCCGAGGGCGGCGACTCGCGCGAAACCATCGTCGTCGATTTCACCATGAACGAGGCCTGCGCGGCGGGCACGGGCAGCTTCCTTGAAGAGCGTGCCACCGAGTTGGGCGTCTCGATCAAAGACGAGTTCTCGCGCCTGGCCCTGAGCTCGCAGGCCCCCATCCGCCTCGGCGAACGTTGCACCGTCTTCATGGAGCGCGACGTCAATACCTGCATGCAGCGCGGTGCGCAGCGCGCCGACATCATTGCCGGCCTGGCGTATTCCATCGTCTACAACTACATAAACCGCGTTGTGCGCGGCCGCCCCATTGGCGACTGCATCTTTTTCCAGGGCGGCACGGCCTACAACGACGCGGTTGCGGCCGCCTTCAGCATCGTCTGCGACAAAGAGATTATCGTGCCGCCGCACAACGCCGTGCTCGGCGCCATCGGGGCCGCCCTGCTGGCCAAGGAGAAAATTGCCCGCACCGGCGCCTCCACGCGCTTTCGTGGCTATGACCTGGAGCAGGTCGAATACTCTCTGCGCGAGTTCACCTGCAAAGGTTGCGGGAACTTATGCTCCATCCAGGAATTCAACGTCGCGGGCGAAAAAACCTACTGGGGCGACAAGTGCTCGGAGCGTTACCGCAAGCAGGTCAAAACCGACCGTATACCGATTATCCCCGACCTGATCGCCCGCCGCCTTGAACTGCTGAACGCCGACGATGCCGGCGACCCGCCGCACCCGCGCGGCTCGATCGGCATCCCCCTGGCAATGTACACCTGGGATTGGCTGCCACTGTGGCGGCGGTTCTTCCGCGACTGCGGGTTCCAAGTAATCGTCTCGAGCGAAACCAACCGCCAAACCGTCCGCCAGGGCCTCGATAGCGTAGTCGCAGAGCCGTGCTTCCCAATTATCGTGGCGCACGGGCACATTGCCGAACTGATCAGCCGCAAGGTCGACTACCTCTGGATCCCCAACCTGATCACCGTGCCGGGCCGGGATTCGCATTTGGAAAATTACGTGTGCCCCTGGGGCTCAACGCTGCCATTCATAATTCGCCATAACCCGGCCTTCCGCGGCTGGGCCGACCGCATCCTGTTCCCGCTGCTTTCGTTACAGCGCGGCACAGACGTCCTCCGCGGCGACATGGTAAGAGTTGCGGCCAAGCTGGGCGTACCGGCAAAAACCGCCCGCCGCGCCTTCGAAGCCGCCTGGGCCGCCCAACAGCGCTTCCTCAGCGCCTACCAGGAGGCCGGCCGCGCCGCCCTCCAGCGCTTGATCGACACGCGCGAAAGCGGCATGGTCCTGGTTGGCCGCCCCTACAACAGTCATGACGCCGGCGTCAGTCTGGCGATTGCCCGCAAGCTGCGCGAGCAATACGGCGTCAACCTCTTGCCGGTCGACGCTCTGCCGCTGGCGGGAATCGACGTCACAGACGTTAATGACAACATGTACTGGGCATATGGCCGCCGTATTCTGGCGGCCGCCAAGCTGGTCCGCGAACACCCGAACCTACATATTATCTACGTCACGAATTTCAAATGCGGCCCCGACTCATTCGTCAAGGCTTTTATCCGCAAGGCGTCGGGCAAGCCGTTTCTCACGCTCCAGTTTGACGGGCATTCTAACGACGCCGGCATGCTCACCCGCTGCGAGGCGTACCTGGATAGCAAGGGAATTCTGCGATGGTGGCGAACGCAACAGACCAAGTCCATACACGAACTCTTGCCGGCCGCACAGTCTATATCCCCCAAATGTCCTACTCCAGTGCGCGGCTGATGGCGGCGGCGTTCCGCTCGGTGGGCGTCGACGCCGAAGCTACGCCTGATTCCAACGGCGAAACGCTCGAACTCGGCGGCCTCTATAGCAGCGGTGAAGAGTGCTTGCCGCACAAGATCACCCTGGGAGATTTCCTGCGCATCTGCCGCCGGCCCGGCGCGCAGGCCGCCCGCCTGGCGTTCTTCATGCCGCGCGCCCAGGGCCCGTGCCGCTTCGGCCAATACGCGCCGTATCTGAAGCAGGTATTGGAGCAGGAAGGCTACGGCGAGGCGCTGATTCTCTCGCCCAGCAGCGCGTCGAATTACGACGAGCTCGGCGACCACGCCAGCCAGTTGATGCGCACCACCTGGATGGGCATCGTCGTCAGCGATCTCGTCAGCCGGTACCTGTTAAAAACGCGCCCGTACGAGCTGCGCGCCGGCGACAC
>JAAYXS010000096.1 GCA_012515775.1 Phycisphaerae bacterium | reverse complement strand
GACTTGAGCCGGCAAGTCGAGGTGGCCGAGAGCGCGCTTTCCGCAGCGCATGCCGCCGTTGAACGCCGGCAGGCGGACCGGGCACGCGCGCTGGCGGTTCTCGATCAGGCGCGCTTCGATTTTGACCGCGTCGCCAATCTCGTGAAGCTCGGGACCGGCTCAACCACTGAGTTCGAAGACGCACGCAAGACGCTCCGCGTCTCCGAAGCCGATCTCAGCTCGTCCGAGGCGGCGTTGGTCGAGGCCCAGAAGCAAGTCGTCACCGCCATGAAGACGTTGGAGCTCCACCAGACGAGGTTGGCGGATGCTTCGGTGCGCGCCCCGTTCGCCGGCCTGATTACGCGCCGCGACCGCGACCCCGGGGACATCGTGGTTCCGGGTAGTTCAATCCTGGCCCTGGTTGCGATGGACGAGCTGTGGCTGAGCGCCTGGGGCGACGAAACCCAAATGGCAAAACTGCAACCGGGCCAGCCGGCCCGCGTGGTGTTCCGGGCCGCGCCCGGCCGATCGTACCCGGGCGCGGTGGCCCGGCTGGGGCGCGAGGTGGACCGCGAGACGCGCGAATTCCTGGTTGACGTCCACGTCCACGAGCTGCCTGAGAATTGGGCCATAGGCCAGCGCGCGGAAATTTACATCGAGACCGGACGCAAGGCGGACGCGGTCCTGCTGCCGTCACGCTTTATTGGCTGGCAAGACGGCAAAGCCGGGACATTTGTGGAGAGCGGCGGACGGGCCGCTTGGCGCCCGTTAGGCCTGGGCTTGCGCGGACAGGAGTCGGTTGAAATCATCGAGGGACTCAGCCCAAATGAACGGGCGATCGTCCCCGCCACTCAAAAAACTTCATTGAAGCCAGGGCAGCGCGTCAAGGTCCCAGCGCCCCGCCCGCACGGCTCCGCAGCGAAAGAGCTATGAACCTCGCGCGCAAAGACGTCTGGCACAACCGCGGCCGTTTCGCCCTAACGACGCTCGGCCTGGGCACGCTGCTCATGATTGTCATGGGCATGGGCGGCATCTACCGCGGGCTGACCACAGAGGCGACCCAGCTAGTCGACAAGGTGGGCGTGGAACTATGGGTAGTGCAGCGCGGCACACGCGGGCCGTTCGCCGAAATCTCGCGCGTACCCAAGACGCTTGTCGACCGCGTGGCGGCCGTGCCCGGAGTGGCCGAAGCGCGGGCCTTCGTCTATCACACCATCCAGCGCCTGCGTGCCGGCAAACCGCTGCGCGCCTCGGTCCTCGGACTGGATTGGCCAACCGACAAGGGCGAGTGGCTGCCGCTGAGCGCCGGGCGCCCGCTCGCGCAGGCGCATTTCGAGATGATCGCAGACCGCTCGCTGGGCCTGACGCTCGGGGAGCGCCTTCCGCTGGGCAAGGAAACCTATACGGTGGTCGGCCTGACCAGCGGCATGAGCGATCCGGCGGGTAACGGCTTTCTGTTCCTCACCCTGGCGGATTCGCAGGCGGTTCAGTTCGACCAGTCGCCCGAAGGCATTCGCCTGGAACGCCAGGCGCGGCGCGCGCGGGCGGAGCAGATCGACCTGGGCAACACCCAGCCCACGATGCTGGAGCGGGCGGCCGGGCCCGGCTCACAGCTCCCGGCCTTGCCGCCAAACCAGATCAGCGCCGTCATGACCCGCCTGGCGCCCGGCGTTAACGAGGCTGCGGTGAAAGCGACGATCGACGGTTGGGCCGATGTGTCGGTCTATACGCGGGCCGATGAAGCCAAGATGCTGCTGATGGGAGTGGTCGAGCGCTCGCGGCGGCAGTTGGGCCTTTTCCGCGTACTCCTTACGACCGTCTCCGGCATCATTATGGCGCTCATCCTGTACACGCTCACGATGGACAAGCTGCACGATATCGCGCTGCTGAAGCTCATCGGGGCGTCGAATTGGGTCATCGTCAAATTGATCATGCAGCAGGCCATCGCACTTGGAGCTTTGGGGTATGCGGTGGCCTGGTTGCTGGGGCAAAAGGCCTATCCGTACTTCCCGCGCCGGGTGATCCTGACCCCGGATGACTTGCTGATGTTGGCGGGCGTGGTGCTGGGCGTATCGGTTGTGGCAAGTCTCGTGGGTATCTGGAAAGCGCTGCGCGTGCAGCCCAACGTGGCATTGCTGGGATGAGCTGCTGCTGTGCGAAACGTCGCCATTGAAACACACGGTCTGACCAAGGTATACGGCAGCGGCCACACCGAGGTGGTCGCCATGCGCGACGCCTCGCTGTGCGTGGCGCACGGGCAATGCGTGGCGCTGATCGGCCCCAGCGGCGCGGGCAAATCCACGTTTCTCACGGCCGTCGGCCTGATCAACCCCCCTACCGCGGGTCGCATCCTGATCGGCGGCCGGCTGGTGATGGAAGGTCCACGCGCGCTGACGAACCCGCGCACGTTTCGACGCAAGCACATCGGGTATATCTCGCAAAAGGCGAACCTCATCCGATTCCTGACCGCCCGCGAGAATGTCCAGGTCGCAATGGAGCTGAATGGCGAGTCGTCCCGAGCGGCCCGTGCCCGCGCGCTGGAGCTACTGGAATATCTCGGGGTGCGCGAACGCGCCGCCGGCTATCCCCCCGAGCTCTCCGGCGGCGAACAGCAGCGCGTGGCAGTGGCCCGCGCTCTGGCCAACCGTCCGAGCGTAATCCTGGCCGACGAGCCGACCGCCGCACTCGACGGCCCGCGCGGCCGCCAGGTTATGGAGCTGTTCCGCCGCGTCGCGCACGAGCAGGGTGCCGCTGTGATCGTGGTCACGCACGACCACCGCGCGCTGGACGTGTTCGACACGATTTATGAAATGGAAGATGGCGTGATCCGGTCCGGCGCGGCCGAGCTGTCTGCCGCGAGTACATTCAGCGGGGGAAAGGCGCGCCCCTGAAACCAGCGGCCTCGGATGCGGCTGCAATGGGATAAGACAAAATGCTCGAGTCGTTTGCCGAGAACCTGGCCGAAATAATTAAAACCAACATCTGGCTGGCGCCGCTGGCGGCGCTGGTGGGCGGCCTGTTGACCGCCGCCAACCCCTGCGTGCTCGCGGCCGCGCCGCTCATGGTCGGCTACGTCGCGGGGCAGGAAAAGCGCACCGTCGCCCGTTCGTTCCTCCTGTCGCTGACGTTCGCAATCGGCCTGACGATCACCTTCGGCCTGATGTGGTTCAGCGTGTGGTCCGCCAGCAGTCTGCTGCCGGCCAGTTGGTGGAAGTACATCGCGGTGGTCGTGTGCCTGCTGATGGGTTTGCACCTGCTCGGAGTTCTGCACATCCGCATCCCGGCCCCGACCGGCCTGCAGCCGAAGCAGAAGGGCTTCATCGGCGCGTTGCTGCTCGGGTTGTTGTTTGGCCTGATCTCGATCCCGTGTGCCGGACCAATCCTGCTGGCGCTGAGCGCCGTCACGCCGCTGTACGGCCTGGCATTCGGCGTCCTGCTGCTGTCCGCGTACAGCCTGGGCCACTGCGGCCTGGTACTGGTCGGCGGCACGTCGATCGGCCTGGTGCAAAAGCTCGCCGACTCGAAAGGTTGGACACGCGGCACGGACGTGCTGCGGCGGCTGGCCGGCGTGCTGATTGCGGGCGTCGGGCTCTACCTGCTGTTCTCATAAGGTGCGCTCGTAGGGCGTCCTCATAGGGTGCACCCTCGCGATCCGAGTCGCGGCTCCCGCGGCGGGCGGGGCCGCTCGCGGACAGGCCGGCGATCTTCCCGAACTCAAACCTGAGAACGGAGAACTACGGAAAGCGGCACCTCAAACGGGTTCGGCAAACAAGCTGGGCGTTTCGACTCGACGCGACTGGACGAAAGCGGTTGGATATCTCGCGGCGAGGGGTGCCGCAGAGACTCGGGCCAGCTCATTGGGCTCAATCTTGTGCAACCCGCCCCCATAGACCCGCCCTTCCCCGCGGAGCTCATCGCCCGTAACGCGACCCAGAATCTCCAGCACTTCCGCGCCGCGCTCCGGCTCCCGACGCAGAATGCTGGCCAACCCCGCGCGAGGATAAAGCATCAGGTAAAGATTGGTGCCGATGGCTGCAGACCGGTTCCAGATAAAGCGGAATGGTCGTTTGTCGTCCGAACCTCGCCCCATGTAGGTGCAAAGGAAAGGGGCCGGCTCGCGCTGTTCTTGTTTGTACCACGGCGTGCGCTTGCCGACGAGGTAGCCGTCTTTGATGCCCAGCGCCTCGGCTGTTTGCAGATAGTCCCACAATGCTGGGTACGTCTTTTCAACAACATGCTCGGGCAGGTCGCAGTCGATAACGCAGAGCTGCGGCTCAAGCAGTGGATAGTCATCCTCGTCGGCGTCGATGATCGTCTGCTTCAGGTGGCGCGGACTCGGCAGAATCGGTCGCAGGTATCGAGCCGGGAGCCCGCGGCGCCGCGCGTCTGTTCGCTTAAGCACGAAGAACTTGTTGCTCCCGGTGGCGATGCCTCGCTGTACGCGGAAAAAATCACCCAGGGTCGGTCCCTCGTAGGTCGCAGATGTGCGCCGATCGTTCTTCGAGTGGCTAGGGTACACGCTCCACTTGCGCGATTCGCGCAGTCGTTCGAGCGGGATTGACTCGGCGGCGGCGGGCGCGGTGAACGCGCCGCCGAATGTGAACTCGACTCCATGCCCGGGCCGCGGCGGCGTCTTGCGAAACACGAGTACCGCCGAAGACACGAGTGCGTCGCCGAACTGAACATCATCCGGGCTGAACCGATGGACCCGAATAAGCGTGACGCGGTCAGTGAGATAGCGCTTCATGGCCCCCCCATAGTTTACGTCCATGAACTCCGACGGGATCAACCAGGCGGCGTACCCATCGTCCTCCATCCACGCTGTAGCGAGCAGCACGAAATACACGTATAGCCCTGCCAGGCCGTTGACTTCCACGCCGGCCATGCGTTTTGTAAGGGCCTGGAGACGCTCCTTGTCCTCGCGACTCAGATGATGGTGTCGGACGTAAGGCGGGTTCGCCAGGATTACACTCGGCGCCGGCAGGCGCGGGCTCTTAGCAACAAGGCGTGTGAAGTCGCCACAGATCACATCGAGTCCGGCGTCGCTCCACAGTTCGCGGGCAGCGCCGCAAAACAACGGGTCGATTTCGATGCCGAGCGCCTTAGCGATGCGCTCCTGCCCGAAAGCGCTGAGCGCCGCAGAAAAGAAGCTGCCGGACCCGACAGCCGGATCGGCAAACCGAATACTGCCCCCCTTGCGGCCGAGGAGCGTGGCAACGTACCGGGCGATATCGACGGCCAGGGGGTTGGGTGTGGCGAACTGCCCGAGGCGGTTTCGCTCTGCCGCCGAACGTCGCGCGTCAAGCTCCTCTTGAATCGCCCGGCGGCGCGTCTCACATGGGTTGTCGTGCGGTGCGCGCATGTTCTCACAGCCGGAGTTTCAGAAGATCATCAATCCGGTGCTCCCATACCCAGTCTATACCCTCCGCGGCCTCGTAGCCCAGGTAATCGCTCCCGAAGTATCCGCACAAGAAGAGGATGAACTGTACGGGCGCCCCATAAGTTGCCTGAAGCTGATGAATCTTTGTCGCCTCTTCTTTTCGTCGCTTATTGGTATTAGTGAAGTCTCCGGCCGACTTCGCCTCTATGAGAATCGGGAGGCGGTCCTTTCGGAGCTTCTTGGGCTGGACGACGACGTCAATCGGGATGTTCACCTTGTGTATCTTTCCCGCAGGCACGTTCATGCGGAACGCGTAAGTCCCCGGCTCCATTTCCGTCAGCGGCTTGCCGTTGGGGTGAGGTTGCCTGCGATAGCCGCGCTTGTTGAGAAAGT
>JAAYXS010000670.1 GCA_012515775.1 Phycisphaerae bacterium | reverse complement strand
GGCAGCGGGTCGGCGTCCAGAATCTGGAGCTGCAGGCTCGTGCGCCCGCCTTCCTCATAGGGCAATGAGCCGGTCAGGAGCCGATATAGCACGACTCCCAGCGAGTAAATATCCGATCGAACATCCACTAGCTCGTCGCGCCCGCTCACCTGCTCAGGACTCAGGTACGGAAGCGTTCCGATAACCTGGCCGGCAACCGATACACGCGAATGCTGGTCGCCCTCATTACGCCACATGTCCTTGGCCAGCCCGAAATCCAGAATGTGCGGAACTCCATCGACATCAATCAGGATGTTGGCCGGGCTCAGATCGCGGTGAATTATGCCGCGCTGGTGGGCATGGCTTACGGCCCGGCATATCGTAATGAAATACTGGACAATCTCGCGCACCGGCGGCATGTGCAGCAAGACGTAGTCATCGATCGGCAGCCCCTCCACGAACTCCATCGCGCAGTAGTTGCGCCCGCGGACCACCCCGCTCTCATAAACCGTCACTATGTTCGGATGATTGAGGCGCGAACACAGCTCAACTTCTTGCGCGAAACGCCGGCGCTGCCGCTCCGACGCCAATGGGCCGTCCAGCAGCACCTTGATCGCCACGATGCGCTTGGTCGTCCGCTGGGCGGCCTTGTACACGATGCCCTGACCGCCGTACTCCACGCGCTCCAGGATTTCGTAGTTCGGCAGCTCATCCTGAAGGTAAGCCAAATCCTGACTTAAAACCGCCTCAAGAGGCTCTTCTGCCCGTGGGGCGTAGCGCGCCGCGAGGGCCGCCGCCTGTATGGCGCGCAGCGTGCGCAGCCGCTCGCCCAATTCCGGCATCAAATGGGGGTGCTCTTGTTCAAGCCTACTGTCGTCCGCGGCGGTCCGGTTCATGGCCTCGTGAACGATGGCCTGGATGCGCTCTTCGCGCTCGGACGACGCGCTAGGTTGCCGCTGTTTTGGCAGTTTCATCGGCGCCTTCCGCGCCAACCTGGTCCGCCGCTCCCTCTTGTGAACGTGCATCGCTGAAGAACTTGGCGGCGTGACCAAGCCGCTCGCGCAATTCGCGCAAACCATTGAACAACAACGCGCTTATGGCCGGCGCAGACTTCCCCATCCGCGCGGCTATCTCCTTGGGGCCTAACCCCTCGATGTAGCGCATTCTGATTGCTTGCCGCCGATCAGCTCTCAAACGCGCAAGTGCCACCCGCACCGCACGCGACGCCTCTTTCTCCGACATCGCCCGGCTGGGCGTCCTCTCGTGTGAAGCAAGTAATTCGAGCAGTCCGGACGAAAAAGAGCTCTGTTTGCCTGAAACCTGCACACGCCCGCCGCCCCGCTTCTTTGCATGCGCCAGACGTAGGGCGTCCAACAGCTTGCGGTTGACCACGCTGATGATCCAGCGCTCCACCAGCGCGGAGTCTTCGATCCGCAGACCGCCCATTCCCCTAAACGCTGCAATCCACGCTTCTTGCAGAACGTCGTCCGCAAGAATGTTGGCCGCCAGACTCGGCGGGATCCGCTGCGCGACGTACTGGCGGAGCTCAGCCGCGCGCCGCATCAAGTGTTGCTGCAGGAATAATTCTCGCGAGCGCAGGTCGGACATTAATCAACCCGGACTACAACTACTACCCGGCAAAAAGATTCTACAAAAATATTTCCATTTTCTTGAGCGCGCCGAGCGCAGTTTACGTTTTAGTACTTATGGCTCAAGTTCCTCATAGCTCGGAAGCGATTCCACCGGTGATGATACCCGATTGCGGCCCTCCAAACAACGAAATCGCGCGCGTGTCGAATTTGCTCGACTCGGCTGACGCGGTTCCGTCCGAGTGCCGATACTCCCGGGGGGCGGGGCTGCCGTCGGCCTTGGGAGCAGGCCTTGTTGAAAAGGAGCTTCGTCAACACAGCGGCCCTTGACTGAAAAGCTGCACTATGGACCGTAGCGACACCCCTAGCTGTCGGATCGCCGCCGAGGCGAAACATGATGATCCGATGCGAATGTGCATCGCCGGGTTCCGGAGCACAATGGAAGCCATCCGTCATCACGAAAGCGCTAGAGGAGGCATGATTCACACCCCGACCCTGTTCCTGCTGGGCGTGGACGTTGCTGTGCGCCACTCACTAGAGGGCCTTGTGGCGCCTGGGGGATGCTCTTTGGAATATCACAGCACCGCACGCAGTTTTCTCGAGGCTTACAACCCCGCCCGCCCCGGTTGCGTGGTCCTTGACATCGCCACCGTAGCTTCTGACGCGCCAGAACTGCAAAAGAAACTCAGCAGCGGCAACCCTCCGCTGCCCATCATCATCCTCGCGGGCGAAGGCCCGTTGCCGCAAATCTCGCGCGGCTTCAGCCTTGGTCCCGTGGATTTTCTGCGAAAACCCGTGGACGCTTCCGAATTGTGCCGCGCCGTGACAAACGCCCTGGCACGCGATCAAGAGGCCCGCTGCCGCATCGGCCTCATCGCCGAATTACGCGCCCGTGCCGCCCAACTCACTCCCCAGGAACAAGAAGTTATGAGACTTATGGTTCAAGGGCTGGCACAAAAGCACATTGCGGCCAAGCTGAAGATCAGCACCAGAACGGTGCAACTCCGCCGCACGGCCGTTATGCGGAAAATGCAGGCCGCTTCGCTCGCGGAATTGGTGCAGTTTCTCCTCATCTTGAATAGCCCGGCCGCCACGCCTGAAACGGCGCCGGCCGACACGACCCAACCTAACCCCTCCTGATCCCGCCCAGCGGACGGTCCACGCTAACCGCACCGCTGGGCCCTTTTTTCCCCGATCCATTTAACTTGTTACGTTGGCGGTCATTTCGACCATCGTTGGTCGAAATCCCAGT
>JAAYXS010000669.1 GCA_012515775.1 Phycisphaerae bacterium | reverse complement strand
ACGAGGCGGCGGCAGGCGGGGTCGTCCGCGCAAGCCGCGTCGATCAGCCGGCGGAGTTCAGAGTTTTCCCGGTCGTCCAGCCAGTCGCTAATGAGTTGTTCAAAAGCCAGGCGGTCCATCAGCCCGTCCTCCGACTTAGAGATACGGGGCCAGAGCCTCTCTCATCTTTTTGCGGGCCTGAAACACATGCCATTTCACGGCTTCGACGCTGCAGCCCATGATTGAGGCCACTTCCTTTTGCGGCAACTGTTCGATACTGAACAGAACCAGGGCGGTCTTCTGTTGGTCCGGCAAATCGGCAATTGCTTTCTGCACCAGCAGCGACATCTCCGCGGCGGCGGAACGCGCCTCGGGCTGCTCGTCCGAATAGTCCGGGGCGGCAATCTGCTCGTCGCGCGCGGTTTCGCCAGCGTTCAGACAGTCGTCGAACGCCGCCTTGCGGGCAATGGCCGCCCGCGAACGGCGGAAGTTCAAAGACAAGTTGGTCACGATGCGCAGAAGCCACGATCCAAACCGCCGCTGGTCTTCCAAGCTGTCCAGGTTCTGGTAGGCCCGGACGAATGCTTCCTGGCAAACTTCGAGCGCGTCGTGGAGGTCGCCCAGCAGGCGATAGGCGACCGAGGTCGCGCGGCGCTGGTAGCGCTCGATCAACTCATCGAACGCGCTGCGCTGGCCGGCGCACGTTTGGCGAACCAGCTCCGCATCGCTGGGTCGCCCCTCGGTCGAGCATTCCCACTCCACGCGCTCACCTTGTCTACCGGGTTTGACACCTTCTATTGACAAAGGTTGGTCCACGCTCACGCACCGCCTGACCGGCTCCGCTCTTCCGATAACTGAAGACTGATATTTCGGGCGTTTCGTCTTGCCCCCGCAGGCTTCACCGCTCCTGTCGTCTCGGCCGGCAAACTACTCAACCGTGCTGGATACTGGCTCGGCTGACAGCAAGGCGGGCGATGACGGAGTCGCGTCAGCCCGCTTATGGTCGGGTCGGAACGCCGGTAACCTTACCGTAAAAACGGTTCCGCCGCCTTTGATCGGCTTGACGGAAATTGTACCGCGGTGGGCATCAACGATGCGGGCCGCAATGGGCAGCCCCAGGCCGGTACCCTTGCCGGCGGTCTTGGTAGTAAAAAAGGGCTCGAAAATGCGCGGCAGCAGATTGGCCGGAATGCCATGACCCGTGTCGCGTACCTCCACTGACAGAATCTGGGGCGCCGCTTCGGGCACTATTTCGGCCGGATGCTCCAGACGGGTCGTCAATGTCAGCGTGCCGCCTTTGCTCATCGCGTCGGTCGCGTTGAGTATCAGATTTACGAAAACCTGCTCGAGGAGCTGTGCGTCGGCGAGGACGCGATCATCGTCGGCGTCGTAAAGGCGAACGACCTGAATGCCGCCGGACTCGAGCTTGTTTGCGACGGCCGCGATGGCGGATTCGAGCACGTCGCGGGCACGCACTTCGACCGTGCGGATCACATGTTCCCGCGCGAGAGTGAGAAGGCGCCGGACGATCAGGCCGATGCGGGCCAACCCGCTGTCGATCAGGTTCAGCATCTGGTCAGTGCGCGCCGGGTCGTGCAGAGAACGGCGAAGGATGCGCGTGCAGCTCTGAATTCCGTCCAGCGGGTTGTTTATCTCATGGGCCACGCTGGCGGCCAGCTCACCCAACAAGGCAAGCTGTTCCGTCTTGCGCAGTTGTTCCTGGAGGCGCTTCTCCTCGCGCGTTATTTCTTCAACCCGCGCCGCCAGCAGGTTGACGGCCGAGACAAGCTTGTACAGGTCGTCGCCTTTCCGGACGGCCAGCGCGCCGGTGGGGCGGCCCTGGCCGATGTCCTCGGCCAAGCGTCGCAGGCGGCCGAGGGTGGCGCGCAGCCAGCGTCGGGCGAGGCGTTCGCTCAACCAGACGGCGACCATACCACCGGCCATGCAGATGGCGATGGCCCGGGCCGCCTCAGGATAAATAAGGAAGGCTAGCGCGGCGCTGATTACGATCCCGGACTGGACAAGCAAGAAAAGCGTGTGCCGGAAGCCGCGTAGCATGATCTGGGCATTATCGCCGTTTCAAGTGGCCGGACAAGCCGGCCGGGTTCACAGTCGCCGGCTGAACGGGTTAAGATCCCTGCGTAGTGGAGTTAGGACGGAGCGAGACGTGCGCGGACGAAGCAGATTTCGCGGCCGTCGGGCGGCGGGGCTGCTATTGGCTGCGGGTGCGGCGATAGTCGGCGCGGGCGGGTGTGGGCGGCCCGTGCTGACGCTGGAAGACGGGGTTGCAGTTGATAACTCGCGCGAGATTGAGCTGACGGCGCACGTCGAGCATCAACTGTTCGGGTTGCTGCGAACGTCGGTTTCAAACGTTCCGGTCCAGTTCTTTTCCGGTGACAACCAATTGGGCGAAACTCGGACCGATGAGGACGGTGCCGCGACCATCCGCTGCGACGTGGAGGAACTGGGCGACTCGGGATTCTCGGCGTCGGCCGCGGTCTTCGGAGCGTCGCTGAACGGCAGGGGGCGCCTGTTCGAGATGAATGACGAGCGGGTGGCGTTAATAGTGGACGTGGATCACACGATCGCGCGCACCGATTACCGCGCTTTGCTATTCAGTCCGCTCGATGGGAAATCTCAGCCCATTCCCGGCTCGCGGGAAGTCCTGTGGAAGCTGGCGGAGCATTTCAACATCGTCTACCTGACGGGCCGCCCGCGCGTGATGCAGGCCAAAACACGGGCCTGGCTGGCGGAGCACGACTATCCGCCGGGCCCGTTGGTCGTTGCACCCGCCATTCGCAAGGCAGCCGACAACGGCAAGTTCAAGTTGCAGGTCCTGCGCGATTTGCGCACGAAATGGCCGAATCTGCTGATCGGCGTCGGCGACCGCCCCAGTGACGCACGCGCTTATGGAGCCAACGAGATGTTGGCGCTGGTGATTGCGCCGGACGAAATCGAGGAGATCGGCGCCCACGCCCTGCTGATGCCGGACTGGAAGGCGGTCAGTACATTCTTCGAGGCGAACCACGAGGCGCTGACCGACCCCGCCACGGTGCGCGAACTGATCGCCGGCCGCCGGCCTGTGCTGTTTACCGTGGCGCCCTACAGCGCAGTCGCTGACTCGGATTGAGCGACTTGACGAATCACTGCGCACGCGGAAATCCTCTACAGCGAACAATAAAATCGCGTAACCTGGCCAAGGCTCTGTGGCCCTGATAGGTTATGCAAGGGAGTGCCATGGTGCAGCATACTCACCGCCACGATGGGCCGGACAAAAAACACCCTGCGAATCGGCTCGGCTTGAATTACCGCCAACCGCCGGCCGCGCGTGCGCCGGAGATGCGAATACTGGACGTACATTCGCACGTGCACCTGAGCCGCAGCGCCGCCGCATTTTTCGAAGCGGCGGCTCTGTACGGCCCGGAGCGCATTATTTCCATGTCTCCCATGGAGGACGCACGGGCGCTGCAGGCCGAGCATGGCGACCGAATCGGCTTCATAGCTGTGCCGCAGTGGCGCGGTTTCGAAGAGTCGCACAGTTT
>JAAYXS010000668.1 GCA_012515775.1 Phycisphaerae bacterium | reverse complement strand
GTCCGCGTAGCAGCAGGGGGCCGTGGGTTGCGGGCATTCTGCCACAGCGCAGTTCGGCCACTCCGGATGCCAGGCGCCGTCGCACTCGGCTTCGGTCGTGGTTGCGCAGGTGCCGTCGGGGTAACAGCAGGCGGCCGTCGGTTGCGGGCACTGTGCTGCATCACAGTCCGCCCACTCCGGATACCAGACGCCGTCGCAATTCGCCTCGGTCGTGGCGGCGCAGCTTCCGTCTGGATAGCAGCAGACCGCCGGCTGTGGGCACTCCGCCACACCGCAATTCGCCCACTCTGAATGCCATACACCCAGGCAGCCCGCTTCAGTCGTGACTGCGCAGGTTCCGTCGGGGTAGCAGCAAGCGGCCGGTCGAGCGGTCAGCAACGCCACAAACGGATCGATGTCGAAAACGTTCACCGAGCCGTCGCCGTTAATATCCGCCAGCAGGTAGTCGCAGTCCGGGTACTTTTCGGCGTAGCCGGCCTCGTCCGTGAGCGCCAGTACGAACGGATCGATGTCAAACACGTTCACCGCGCTATCGCAGTTCAAGTCGCCGAGCCCGAAGGCGTGCGTCAGCCCGGGACCCACCAGCAAGACGCTCGTTAACAGGGGAATCGAGAAGTGCTTCACCGCATGTCCTCCTTGGGGGATACTAAAGACTCCTTCCTACCTCTCTCAACCGGAACAGCCGCGTCAGGCCTGAAGTGTACCGCGCGAAGGTCCGCTTTCCTAAAAACCCATCCTGGTCGCCAATGGCGGTCGGCTTCCCGCCTGGCGCGAGTGCGCCGGACGAAGCCGGAAGTGTTCCACAAAGCCCGTTTTTTGCCCGGCGGCGCCGCCCGGCAACGACATCAGCAGTGAGCGCAAAAAAAACAGCCGGGACGCCGCTCGGACGTCCCGGCCATTTCTGCTCAAACTCTGAGTGCTAGCGGCAGTTAGGGTTTAGCGGGCCGCTCGACCACCGGCAGCCGCCAGCTTTCCGCCAACTCCTTTTCCTGAGGCGAGTACTGCTCGACCAGTTCGGCCAGAGTAGTACGCAGAAGCGCGCTCATGTCCGGCGCATTGACCGCCGCTCCGCCTTTGTCGCGCGCCGCGGCGGCTTTTTCAGTCGTCAGCGGCTTTAGGTTCGCCTTCTCGGCCTTCTCACGCTCAGCTTTGATCGTGTTTGCGTCAGTGCGGCCGGGCAGCCCAGGCGCACCGAACCAGATCAAATCTTTGGTCAGGTCGACATCACCCGGGACGATCGCGATCACGTGCCCGGACTTGTCTCCTTGATTGAGCCGCATTGCAGCCTGGTTTCCGACGTACAGCACCGGCTCTCCGATCTGACGCGGAATTACGAGATTGGTGTTCACTTTCAACACCAGAATCGTGCCCTTGCTGACCTGAAACGGCTCATTGGCCCAATCGTAACGGAAGCTATCGCGCAGCACGAACGGGCGGGCGTAAACAACTTCGTCAATTGCCGCCGGTGTCTGCGGTGCGGGCGGTTGGGCGAGGCTGACCGATACGGCCGCCAGCAGACATGCAGTAATAACAGCAGTTCTCATCGCGTATCCTTTCGTAGGTTTCTTATTCGCAATTCACATCGAAGACCGTAACGGCGTCAATTCCCGCTTCAGTGAATGAGTTGTTGGGAACGTCTTGCACCGTGAAGCGCACCTGGAAGGTGGCCGTCAACGACACAAAGTCGGCCACATGAATGTTGTGGACCACCCAGTCATCGTGCGGGCTGATGTGATCAACCTGAATCCAGGTTACACCGCCGTCGTCGCTCAAATAGACATCAAGATAATCCATGCCCGGCGGCGGGTCGTCGCACGTGATCCACTCAGCGTAGCGAACCACCGGGTCAGTGGTGCCGGTCAGGTCGAGCAGCGGCGAAATCAAATGCGTCGGGCCGCCATCCACATCGTAGCCGCTGCGGTTGTCTGTGACATAGCAGCGGCCCGATCCGTCGAAGTCGCTCCGCGGTGAGCCGTCGTCCCAGCCGCCCGGGACGGCCCGCGTCCACATGCCGGAGACCATGCCCGCCGCGCTGGATACGGTCCAGCCCAGATCGCTCTGGAAGTTGTCGTCCAGAATGCCCGTGAAAGTGCCGACCAGCGAGGCAAACGGGGCGGCGGCGCCGGTGGCCGGAACGTACACTTCACCGGTGATATCACCCTCGGCCACGAAATAGTACTCGGGGCGATCGCCGCAGACGGGAGCCGGCAAGACGCCGCGCCACAGCGAGCCGGCTACCTGCTGCAGCGAAGAGGCGATCCAGCTTCCGGCACCATTGCGGTAATACATGACGGCCGAACCAGGCAACAACGTGTCGTTGCCCTCATCGATTTCGACGTCAATGGCCGTTGGCACGTAGGGCGGAATGAACTCTGGGGCCGGGCTGGACAGGGACATCGTCAGCGGCACGAAGAAGGGCGGCAGATCGTTGTCCAGCATGAGCTCGTCAATCACGATGCGGCCCTGGTTGGTGCCCCAGGCGGGGCCGAAGTTCAAGCGCACCGCCACGATATTGCCCAGATCCAGCGGGCTGCCGTTGGCCAGGAAGTCGGTGGTACGAATGCGGATGCGCCGCATTTCGTTATGCCAGCCGCCGCTTCGGGCATACGGCATTCCGAAGCCGCCGCCGTAGGCGCCGGTATTGATCGAACTGGTATTGTTGGCGCCGTCGCGCAGCGTGATGGTGAACGTCAGGATGCCGTTGGTCGCCTCGGTATACGGGTGGCGCGTGCCCTGGGCGCCCCGCAGGCCGAGATATTTCCAGGCCGCGAAGTTTCGCAACTCGGGCACCACCGACCACTCGTAGTACCTGTTCGTGCCGTTCCAGTCGAACACGACGCCCTTGCCGGTATCCGAAGCGCCATCCTGCGTAGCCCCGTTAAAGGGATCGGAGGCAGTCCAGGAGAAGTCGCTGTTGTTGTCGTCCAGGCGCCCCTCGGTCAGGTTCGTCACATCGTAGGTGACGCTGCCGCCCGAGCTGCTCGTGCCCGTTCCGGTCTGCGTTTCGTAGTCATCGATGAACGCGTAGCCGTCGTCGCCCATGTTGCGGTATTCCTGCGAGACGACGTAGCACGGATCGGTGCCCACGGGCACGGACGGCGGATGGAAGCGCTCATACTGGCGCCAGAGGTAGTCCTCGCCCGGGACGTTACCTTCAGCATAGTGCTTGTACATGGGCAGCATTATGCCGAGTTGCACCAGGTGCGTGCCGGACTCGTTGATCGGGCAGGGACCCGTGAACCACGCGCCCGAGCCTTCGGAGTCATGGAACCAGCCGTGTCCGGTGCCCTGCACGACGGTCGAGCCGCGGAAACGCGTGGCGCGTTCGTGGATATGGAATGTCTGGGCGCCGTCGGAGGAAGCACCGCCATGCACGTCTGAGTCGCCGGCCGCAGTCCAGAGGTGGTAATTCACCTCGTGCGGGTTCGCCAGTCCGGGACCAGTGGCGTCGATGGGCAGCATGCTGTCCACCAGCACAATGCTTTCAGGAGAGTAGTACGTTGGGTTATACGATCCGTGCGTAATGTAGTGGTATGCGATCGCAACGCCTTCACCGCCGCGGCTGTGACCGATCCAGATGATGCGGCTCGTGTCGACGTGCCCCACCATCACGCCGCCCGCGATGCCTGAGAGAAGATGCAGGAAGGCGTCGGTGTGGCCGCAGGTGGTATACGCGGCAGACGCCGGCCCCGGACCGGTGTTGTTCCCGTGCGACATCACCACAAAACCATACGACGCCATGTGGTTACCGATATGGTCATACCACTGATAGTTATGACCGTTGCCGTGGCTGATGACTATCAGCGGCAACTGCCCCATGCTGGCGATGTTGGTCGGGTAGTAGATGTTCTCGTTCGGCAGGCTGGCGGGTATGCCGAAAATGGTGCCGACGCTGTAGAGCAGCTCTGTTACGGGGAGCGGCCCGCCCGTGGTCGTATCATGGCACACGTACAAGCCGGCCTCGCGGCCATACCCGTCAATGAAGTCGCCGGCGTCCAGCACGCCGTTTTGATTCATGTCGATGATCATGTCGTAGCCGTGACCCAGACCGGTGTAGGCCCCGGTCACTTCCTGGTATACCGCGGCGCTGAGTTCGCCCGGGCCGGTAACCTGAAAGGTATTAGCCTGAATCGTCCCGCCTGGGAATGTCACGGTCAGTGGGCCATCAGATGTTACATCATCTAGTTCCGGGTTGAATCCCCATTCGCCCGATGACTTCTTCTCGCATATGTAGACATCGGCCGTTACCGGGAACGTGATTTCCGGGTGGCGGCTGGCGTCGAGGGCCACTTGAATCGGCGCACTCTGGTGGAACGCCCGGACGAACTCGAAGTACGGATAAGCCGTCAGCGCGTTACCGGCCAACTCGATGGCGGTCGGCGGCGCCGGCTGTGGGCAGGCGGCCTCGGTGCAGTCCGCCCACTCCGGATGCCAGACGCCGTCGCAGTCGGCTTCGGTTGTAACCGCGCAACTGCCGGCGGGGTAACAGCAGGCGGCGGTCGACGGTCCGCCTACCAAAAGCTGCACGAACGGGTCGATATCGAACACGTTTACGTCGCCGTCATGATTGGCGTCTGCCAATGTGAAGTCACAGTCCGGGTACTCGGCTGCGTACCCCGCTGGGTCAACCAGCGCCAACACAAACGGATCAATATCGAAAACATTTATTGCGCCGTCGCAATTGAGGTCGCCGGTCTGATAGGCGTGCGCCAGACCGGGGAAGGCCAATAACATGGCCGCCAATACAAGGCATGAGCAATGCTTCACAACGAGCCTCCTTGAAAAGTAAACATGAAACTCTCGACGCTCGGACGGCCGCTACCAGCCATCTCGCGAGACTAAACTAACAGGCAAGGGCCTCAAACGGGCGACCGGAACCGAAGTGGTATTGAGAGGGCCCGAAACACCTTCTCGGTTCGCAACCTGGCCGGAGCGCCTCGCGGCGCTCCGGCCAGCTTTCGCGTCTGCCCGGCTGGCGCATTCGGCGCTGCCCGAGGTCACACGGGCGCGCCGCTACGCCGGGCGCTAAGGCTTGGCGGGCGTCACTACCGGTAGACGCCACTGTTCCGCCAGCCGTTTCTCCTGGGGCGAGTACTGCTCGATCAGACCGGAAATCGTATCCGACAGCAGCACCTGCATGTTGGACGCGTTGAGCCGCGTGCCGCCCCTGGATTGGGCCGCCCGGGCCTGCTCGGCCGAGAGGGCCTTGATGCCGGCCTGCTGGGCTTTCGCACATTCGGTCTTGATCGTGGCCTCATCCACGCGCTCCGGCAAGGCGGGTGTGCCGAACCAGATCGGGTCTTTGGTCAAGTCCACGTCGCCGGGAACGACGGCAATCACATGGCCCGATTCATTGCCATGATTCAGCCGCATCGCCGTTTGACGCCCGACGTACAGCACCGGTTCTTCCGACTGCCGGGGAATGACCAGCTCCGGCTTTACCTTGAGCACGAGGATCGTGCCGCGGTTCAGGTCGAACGGCTCTTTGCACCAATCAAAACGCATCGCCTCATTCAGCGTGAAGGGGCGCGCATATAACACTTCGTCAACGGGTGCAGGGGTCGGTGGCACGGGTGGGCCGCCTTGTGCGACACAAACCGCCGTCAGCAGACACGCGCTCATCAAAATGGTCTTCATTGTTGTGAATCCTTTCAGTGTACGGAATCAGCCTGCAAACAGCGGTAACCTAGTCACACTGCACGTCGAAGACCTGGACGGCGTCGATGCCGGCTTCGGTCAGCGAGTTATTTGGAATGTCCTGCACCGAGAACCGTACTCTTACGGTGGCTGTGAGCGGGATGTAGTCGGCCACATGTATGTTGTGGACCGCCCATCCTTCATGCCAACCGATATGGTGCGTCTGCACCCAGCTTGCGCCGTCATCAGCGCTTAGGTATACGTCCAGGTAATCCGTGGCCGGCGGCATCGGGTCATCGCAGTAGAGCCACTCGGCGAACTGAATCACCGGGTCATCGGTGCCGCTCAGGTCGAGCACCGGTGAGATGAGGTTCGTGGGACCGAAGTCCACGTCATATTGCTCGGCGCCGGAGACGGAGCGGTTGTCGGTAACGTAGCACCGCCCGGAGCCGTCGTAGTCGGCAATTGGGGCCCCGACCGTGCCGCTGGGCAGCGGAATCGCCCGCTGCCAGGCGCCCGTCGTCAGGCTCGGATCGTTCACCACAGTCCAGCCCTGGTCGGTCTGGAAATTGTCGTCCAGAATGCTGTTATAGCTACCGACCAAAGATGTAAACGGCGCCGCGGCGCCCGCGGCCGGAACGTACACTGTCCCGGTGACGTCGCCGGCGACTGTGAAATAGTACTCGGGACGCTCGCCGCACAGCGGTGCGGGGAGCGTGGCGCGCCACATTTCCCCGCCCACGTTCTCCAAGGGCGACACGAGCCAGTCGCCGCCGTCGTAGCGGTAATACATCAACGCCGAATCGGCCACCAGCGTGTCGTTGCCTTCCGCAATCTCAACATCCAGCACGGTCGGCACGTGCGGCGGTATGAACTGCGGCGGCG
>JAAYXS010000667.1 GCA_012515775.1 Phycisphaerae bacterium | reverse complement strand
GACCAACGAAGCTCCACTCCCCTTCGTGAGGCCAATTCCGATAACCGCCGTTTTCAATTGCGAATTCGCCCGGGACGGCCCGGAGAAGACGCTATTCGGGGCTGTAAGGCTGGGCTGTACGAGCGTGTCGGCGACCGGCGCGGCGGGCGGGCGCTGTGGGAGCGCTTTCTGGTCAACGACGTCGCTCCCGGGCGGGCGTTTATCCGCGACGATGGACGTTTCGTAGTCACACTCGACGAGTACCGGCGGGGTGGCGCCCGCAACGCCATGGTGATTTATGGCGAAAATGGTGAACTGCTGCGGCACTTCCTGCTCCCCGATTTGCTCGATCGATCGGATTGGGCGGAAGTGAAGAAGAACGGCGAGGCGGTTGACTGGCTTGATGGCGCGCGCTTCCAGTTTCTTGATGAGCCAGCCATGTTTGTGGTCACGCTACGACATGGCGGGGAGATAAGGGTTGACTTGGAGAAGCTGCAGGTAGTGCGGAAATCGGGAGCGGTCTCGGGCGTCAGCGCGATACCGCGTGAGATGCTTACGGCGCTATACGGGCCGAACGCCCGGCCGGCCTCCCAGCCTGCGGGCGCGGAGACTGTCAGGCCGAGACCAGAGAAAAGGCGGCAACCAGACGTAGCCGTGGCGATTACCAAAGGCGACGGCGAGGGGCCTCAAACAGACGTGGCGCAAATCTCGGAACCTGAAGATTTGCCGGTTTCGGACGAGGTGGCGGCTATGGAGGGCGCGGAGGCCGCGGATGAAATTGCCGGGGAGGCGGTCGAGTCCGAAGACTCGCAAACAATGGATGAGGAAGACGCTGGATTTGCGGTCGCGGAAGAAGAGGCCGACCCGCTAGACCAAATGGCAGAGGAGGTCCGTGCGGAAACTTCCGTGGAGGCCTCTAAATGGGGCGGCGTCCCACAGCCCGATCCCGCGGCTCCTGTGGATTATCTGGCGTGGGCCAGATCCTTCATCACCATCGAAGGCCCGAGCGCCGTGCCTGAATACGAGGCGATCATGGCAAGCGTGGCGCCATGGAAAGGGTCCCGCGAATCGCTGAAAGCAGCGCTGGCCGGTGACCCGAGCGTTCTCGGTACGCCGGACATTCGGGCCTGGCTCGCTGACAACCAGGACGCGCTGGACCATTTCCGCAAGGCACTAACGCTGGAATATAAGGGCTGGCCCCTCAAAAGCGGGGACGGAAGCTTCATCGCGGCCTTGCTGCCGAACCTCAGCCCGGTGCGCGAAGTTAGCTGCGTCTCAGTGGTGCAAGGTCGCCTGCACGCGGCGGCCGGCTTGGCCGACAGTGCGGCCGAGTGCTATCTGGACGCTCTGGCGGGCGGAGCGCAGGCGGGCAGCGGCTTCACGTTAATCGAGAGCCTGGTGGGGGCCGGCATTCAGAAGCTGGCCGCCGAGGCGCTCCTGGACCTGCAAGCTGATCCGGCGGGCGAGCAGCTCGATTATGTGGCGCTTGCGGAGCGCCTTGAGGAAGACTACCGCAGCCCGAGCTCGCCGGCCGAGACACTTCAGGCAGAGCGAGCTTTCTTCCTGGATACGGTACAGAGCATGTACACCTACGATTCAGAAAGCGGTACGTACACTCTGGATGCGGCCAAGGCGACCGAGTTCTTGCAAACGATCGAGTCACCCCCGCGAGAAGATGTCGCCGCGCGAGTTGAGCGCCTGCACCAGATCGACTTCAAATCGTCTGTGGCGGACGGCAACGACTACTACGACAAGTTGGGGCAAGCCCTGGCACTACCGTACCCAGAGGCTCAGCAAATGCTGGAAGCACTGGAGCGGCGCTTCCAGGAACCAAACAAAAGCAATCCCTTGCTGATACCGGCCGCCTATTCCCGCTATCACACGCTCCGCGCAGGAGCCGATGCGCTGCGGCGGGCGACGCGCCTGGTCACGCATCTGAATGCCCATCGGCAGCAATACGGGGATTACCCGGAATCGCTGGAGGTTTTTGGCGGCGCCGATTTCACCGTCGATCCGTTTACTGGGGACAACCTCAAATATGAGCGGACCGGCGGGACGTTCCGGCTGTACTCCGTGGGGCCCAACGGCGCTGACGAAGGCGGTGTGCACGACCCGCGCGGTGAGAACAACGACATTGTTTACTGGCCGCGGCCTTGATCCGGCGAACTACCGAAACAGCGGCATTAGTGGTTTGGACCGCAGCTCGTTCAGCACATCCGCATGCGTTCGCGTCGCAGCTACGTCCTGCGCGATTTGAGTGCAAAGCTCTGCGGTGCTGCCAAAGCGCGTCTGAGCCCGCAGTCGCTGGAGGAAGTAGAGGGCCATGGGCTGACCGTTTAGCACGCCGTGCCAGTCCAGCAGGTGCGCCTCCACGCGGGCCTGCATGTCCGCAAATGTGGGTTGCGGACCCACGTTGACCGCGGCCAGGTACAAGCTGCCGTCAGCCAACTGGGCGGCCGCGGCGTAGACCGCCTCCTGCGGCAGCATATGCTCTATCTGGTGTAGATTGGCGGTCGGAAAGCCCAGCCGCGCTCCGCGGCCCGCCCCCGACCCGACCACGCCCGTCACGCGATATGGCCGGCCCAGCATGGCCCGGGCCAGATCCACGCGCCCTTCCCGCAGTGCCGCCCGCACGGCCGAACTATGCACCGACGGCGCTCCCGGAATTTCTTCGCAACGGGCCGTTTCTACCAGTTCGACCGTGTAGCATAGCTTGTCGGCGAACTCGCTCAGCGTTTGGACCGAGCCCCTGCGAGCGCGCCCGAAGTTGAAGTCCAGCCCTTCAACCACTGCCCGCGGGCGGCAGTGCCGAACCAGCACGTTCAAAAACTCCTCAGGCTCCAGCGCCAGCAAACGCCGTTCGGTCCGGAGAACGATGCAGGCGGTGACCTGCAACTCACCCAGCAGGTGCAGCTTTTCCGGGAGATTGACCAGACGCGCCGGGGCGCGTTCCGGGGCAAGCACGGCCACCGGGTGCGGATCGAACGTAATCACAACGCTCGGTAGGCCGCGCTGCTCCGCGATGTGCAGCACGCGCTGGATAAGTTTGCGATGGCCCAGATGCACGCCGTCAAAGTTGCCGATTGTCAGCGCTACCCCGCCGGCGGGGGGGAGGTACTCGGTCAGAGAGTGTAACACTTCCATTCGGAACGCCTCGGCAATGCTGCCGTCCAACTTCGGCCGCACCACGGCGGGCAAACCGTGCGGCCGACGCGAAAACGTCGATGTTGCCCACGACGCGCTGGCTGCGATTCTATTTCGGCGGATTCCAGCCGCGCTTGTCCGCCATGCGTGGCAGATCTTCGCGGTGCAGCGTCAGTAATTCATAGCGCTGCCCGTCGAACAGGATAACGTGCAATTGATCCGGGCGGATGTAAAGGTCGTGCATCTGAACGTCCTGGCACACCAGGGCCGGCCGGCCCGCGCCGGCCTGTGCCCGATGGCTGGCCAGGTAGATATAGCGTGACCGGCGATCAATGATTCCCTGCTCAAACTGCTCACGCTCGGCGGGGGTCAAGTTCGCAGGTTCGGGCTCCTCCGGCAGCGGCAGATCGGCCGGCGCCGGACGGCCCTGATCGAAGGTCGCCTGCAGCACCTGGCAGGCGTGTGCGAGATCGTTGTGGCAGCGCTGCACCGAGCCGCGCAGCGACTGATTGTCGCGTTCGGCCACCGAGATCAGCGCCATGACAAGCGTCACTACCAGGATGAACACCGCGTTACGCCATACCCGGCGGCGGCGGCGCTTCAACGCCTGGAGCTGCATGAGCTTCTGCGCACTCGGGGCAGCGCCGGCCGCGACCGACTCACGCATGCTGGTCCTTCCTGCTGACCGCGTGCCGCACGGGGAGGGGCCCGGCGGCATTGAGCCGGCACAGCGAAGCCATTCGTTGTCGACCCTGGACGCTCATTGAGCGTGCATTTTATGATGGAGCTTCGGCCGGTGAAAGCTTGAAGGCCGGATAGAAGGCCGGCTACGGGATACAAATGTTGCTTGCTCTGAGCGGTGTTGAGATTTTCTGGGTCGTAGCGGGGGCCGCGCTGACCGGTGTGATCGCCGCGGCAGTCGGGTTTTGGACCGTGCGCGAGGCGCGTGACGTCGCCCGGGACAACCTCGGCGATGTTCCCAAGGATCAGTGAGGCTGTTCCGGCGCCGAGCGGAGCACGTAACTCTCAGCGTCGATCTCGTACACCCCCGAATAGAGGTCTTGAATCTTCTCCTCGCGCAGGAATTCCCGGACCACCACGTGCCGCTCGCCGGCCCGCTGCGCGAAACGCGTGACCAT
>JAAYXS010000666.1 GCA_012515775.1 Phycisphaerae bacterium | reverse complement strand
TCATGTGCATGGCCGCGAGCTGCTCGTATAGGCGCCAGCGGGCGGCCACGTCTTGTTGGCCGAGGGCCAGCAGGCGCTTGGCTTCTTCCGGCTTGCTCTTGGTCAGCATCTTGAAGCGCGTCTGCTCGTAGGCGTAATCCTCGAACGAAATCGACGGCTTCTTGGAATCAAGCTGCAACGGGTTCTTGCCTTCGGCCGCCAGTTCCGGGTTGTAGCGGAACAGCGGGAAGTGGCCGCTCTTGACCGCCTTCTCTTGCGTCTGCAGACCCTGCCGCATGTTGATGCCGTGAGCGATGCAGTGGCTGTAGGCGATGATCAGCGACGGCCCGTCGTACGCCTCGGCCTCGACCAGCGCCCGCACGGCCTGGCCGTCGTTGGCGCCCAGGGCGATCGTTGCGACGTACACGTTGCCGTAGGTCATCGCCATCATGGCCAGGTTCTTCTTGCCCGCGGGCTTGCCGCCGGCCGCGAACTTGGCCACCGCACCACGCGGCGTGGACTTCGAGCACTGCCCGCCGGTATTGCTGTAGACCTCGGTATCGAGCACCAGGATGTTGACGTTGCGGCCACAGGCCAAAACGTGATCCAGGCCGCCGTAGCCGATGTCGTACGCCCAGCCATCGCCGCCCATGATCCAGACGCTCTTCTTGACGAGCATGTCGGCCAAATCGAGCAGTTGGCGAGCCTCGGGCAAGTTCATCTGGGCGAGCTTGGCCTTCAGCGCTGCGACGCGTTTGCGCTGCAGGTCGATGTCGGCATCGGTTTTCTGTACGGCGTTGAGCAGGCCGTCCGCGAGGTCGGCCCCGATCTGCTCGCGCAGCTTGCCAACCAGCTCGCGGGCGAACTCAGCGTGCTTGTCGATGGTCAGCCGGTAGCCGAAGCCGAACTCGGCGTTGTCCTCGAACAGCGAGTTGCACCAGGCCGGTCCGCGGCCCTGCGGGTTCATGGCCCAGGGGGCGGTGGGCAGGTTGCCGCCGTAGATCGAGGAGCAGCCGGTCGCGTTCGACATGACGGCGCGGTCGCCGAAGAGCTGGGTAATCAGCTTGATGTACGGCGTTTCGCCGCAGCCGGCACACGCGCCGGAATACTCGAACAGCGGCTGCAGGAACTGCGAGCCCTTGACGCTCTTGATGTTCAGCTTGCTGCGATCCGTCTCAGGCAGCGAGAGGAAGAACTCGTAATTCTCGCGTTCGCGCTCGCGGATCGGCGGCTGGAACTCCATGTTAATGGCTTTGTGCTTGGGCTCCTGCTTGTCCTTGGCCGGGCAGACTTCAATGCACAGGGCGCAGCCGGTGCAGTCCTCGGGTGCGACCTGGACGGTCGCCTCGTAGCCCTCGAACTCGCGGCCGATGTATTTCTTGTGCTTGAAGCTGGGCGGGGCGTTGGCCAGGAGCTTGGCGTCGTAGGCCTTCATGCGGATGGCGGCGTGCGGGCAGACGATGGAGCACTTGCCGCACTGGATGCACAGGTCCGGGTTCCAGACCGGGATTTCCAGGGCGATGTTGCGCTTTTCCCAACGCGTGGTCGCGATCGGGAACGTGCCGTCGCACGGCAGCTTGCTGGTCGGCAGCTCGTCGCCCTTGAAGACAATCATCGGGCCGAGCACTTCCTTCACGAAGTCGGGGGCTTCCTCGGGCACGGCCGGCCGCATGCGGAGCTGGCTAGTGGCCTTGGCCGGCACGGGGATTTCGTACATGTTGGCGATGGTCTGGTCGACCGCGGCCCAGTTCTTCTTGACGACTTCCTCGCCCTTGCGGCTGTATTCCTTCTTGATGGACTTCTTGATGGCCTCGATGGCCTGCTCGCGCGGCAGCACGCCGGAGATGGCGAAGAAGCAGGTCTGCATGATGGTGTTCACGCGGCCGCCCATGCCGGTGGCTTTGGCTACGGCGTAGGCGTCAATCGCGTAGACCTTGAGCTTCTTGTCGATGATCTGCTGCTGGACTTCGACGGGCAGGCGGTCCCACGTTTCCTCTTTGGGGAACGGGCTGTTGAGCAGGAAGACGCCGCCCGGGTTCAGCGTCGAGAGCATGTCGAAGCGCTCGAGGAAGGCCCAGTTGTGGCAGGCGACGAAGTTGGCCGAGGTAATGAGGTAGCTGGACCGGATCGGCTTCGGGCCGAAACGCAGGTGCGAGGCCGTCATAGAGCCGGCCTTCTTCGAGTCGTAGACGAAGTAGCCCTGGGCGTAGTTGTCCGTGTCCTCGCCGATGATCTTGATCGAGTTCTTGTTCGCGCCGACCGTGCCGTCCGAGCCCAGGCCGAAGAACAGGGCCCGAACGACGTCCTTGTCCTCGGTCACGAATTTCGGGTCGTAATCCAGGCTGGAACCGGTGACGTCTTCCTTAATGCCGATCGTGAAGTAGTTCTTGGGCTGGGCGGCCGCCAGGTTGTCGTACACGCCCTTGACCATGGCCGGCGAGAATTCCTTGCTGGACAGGCCGTAACGCCCGCCAACCACGCGCGGCATGCTGGGCAGCGGCAGATTTCCAGCCGCGACACACTCGCCCAAACCGGCCACGACGTCCTTGTAGAGCGGTTCGCCCGCGGCGCCCGGCTCCTTGGTACGGTCGAGAACTGCAATCGCCTTGACGGTCTTGGGCAGGACTTTGAACAGCTCGGAAGCCACGAACGGGCGGTACAGGCGGACTTTGACCAGGCCGACCTTCGCGCCGTGGGCGTTCAGGTAATCGACGGTCTCGTGGGCTGCCTCGGCGCCCGAGCCCATCATGACGATTACGCGATCGGCGTCGGGGGCCCCGACGTAATCGAACAGGTGATAGTGCCGGCCGACGATCTTGGCGAAGCGGTCCATGACCTTCTGCACGACTTGCGGGCAGCGGTCGTAGAACGGGTTGACCGTCTCGCGGGCCTGGAAGAATACGTCCGGGTTCTGGGCCGAGCCTTTCAGCTTGGGGCGGTCGGGCGTGAGGGCACGCTCGCGCTGGGCCCGTAGGGCGGTCTCGTCCAGCATGGCCAGCATATCTTCGCGCGTCAGCTCTTCGATCTTGTTGACCTCGTGCGAGGTGCGGAAGCCGTCGAAGAAGTGCACGAACGGCACGCGCGACTCGAGCGTGGCGGCGTGCGCGATCAGGGCCATGTCCGTCACTTCCTGCACCGACCCGGAGCACAGCATGGCGAAGCCGGTCGAACGGCAGGCCATCACGTCGCTGTGATCGCCGAAGATCGAGAGGGCGTGCGTGGCGAGCGTGCGCGCCGTAACGTGGAAGACGGTCGGCAGCAGTTCGCCGGCCATCTTGAACATGGTCGGGATCATCAGCAGCAGGCCCTGGGAGGCGGTAAAGGTGCAGGTCAGGGCGCCGGTGGAGGCGGCCCCGTGGACCGCGGCGCTGGCGCCGCCTTCGCTCTGCATCTCGACCACGTGCGGGATCGTGCCCCACAGGTTGGGTTGCCCGGCGGCGGACCACTCGTCGGCCCACTCGCCCATGGGCGAAGAGGGGGTGATCGGGTAGATCGCGATCACCTCGCTGACCTTGTGGGCCACGTGGGCCGCGGCTTGATTCCCGTCAATCGTCACCATGCGTCTGTTACTCATGGGTTCTGACTCCAAGAAAAAATTCGCGTTTGGCCGGTTCAGCCGGCCGCTCTCAGGACGCTTTTTGGGGCTTTGGGCCGCGTTCGGGGTGACCTGCCGAGGCCCCTAGGCGCACCGGAAACTGTTCCGGCAGCAATTAGCGTGCCGTTTTAACCGAAATGGGGTGGGTGCTGCAAGCCGGGCGGGCCGGCGTCTCGGGTGATAGTGGGGATTTCTGCGCAGGGGCGTGCGTGCTTAGTGGCACGGAGAGGATGTTAGGACCACGGCCTGCATAGGGCGGCGGATTCGGATTCGTTCGGTCCGAGTATGCTGACATTGGCGTCAGCTCTCGAGGGTGTTGGGCGATCCTGAACGGTGGTGGTTGAAAGGGCGCGCGGCCCGGGCAGGGAAGGGTAAAGCCGGCAGGGAAGGTACAGTAAGCAAACCGGCGCGGGTGAGGCGGCGCCGGGTGTCAAAAATAAGCCTTGCGCGGCGGGGGCCGCGCGGTAGTATAGAGGCTGACCGAAGGGTTTCGGCTGGTCTCAAGCCCGTTCGCGTAAGGAGTGGATTGTGAGAGCACTTACCCTATGGTTGGCGGCGGGGGTGATTCTATGCGCAGCGGGGGTACGGCCGGCGGCCGGCGAGCCAGTGCGCTTTGACGGCGAGCGGGTGGTCCGCGTCATGGTACACAGTCCGCAGCAGCTTGCGCAACTCTTGAGCATGACGGACGACGTGTGGAGCGAGGGGGCGACCAGCGGGCCGATCGACGTGCGAATGACGCCCGAACAGTTCGCCCAATTGCAGGCTTCCGGCCTCAAATTCGTGGTCTTGATTGAAGACGTGCAGGCTGCCATCGAGGCGGAGCGAACGCCGCCTGAGCGCGGCGGGTTTTTCGATCACTACTGGAGCCTAGCGGACAACATCGCCTATTTGGAGTCGCTGGTTGCATTGCGGCCGGACCTGGCCCAGATGTTCACGGCCGGAACGACGCTGGAAGGCCGGGACATTCGGGGCATACGTATAACTGCGGCGGGACCCGGGACGAAGCCCGGGGTGCTGGTGCATGGGGCGCAGCACGCGCGCGAGTGGATCAGCGTACCAGTGGTGATGTGGACGGCGGACAAGCTGATTCGTGAATACGACACTGACGCGTACATTCGCTCGCTGGTTGACAATCTGGAATGGCACTTGGTTCCCATAATGAACCCTGACGGGTACGTCTATTGCTGGACCACTTACCGTATGTGGCGCAAGAACCGGAGCTACGATGCGGCCACCGGCTGCTACGGCGTGGACTGTAACCGCAACTGGGGCTTCGGCTGGGGCGGGCCGGGCGCCAGCTCCAGCCCGTGCTCTGCAGAGTATTGCGGGCCGGAGCCCTTCTCGGAACTGGAAACCCAGGCGATGCGCGACTGGATTTTGACGCATCCGAATATCAGGGCATACGTTGATTTGCACTCTTTTTCGCAGGTCATTTTCTACCCCTACAGTTTCGGCGACGTCTGGCCGCCAGAGCCGGACCGGAGCGACTATCAGTACGTTGTGGGGCACATGGCGGAAATGGTTCACGACGTGCATGGCCTGTCGTATGACTATGGGCGCGGCCTGGACGTGGTATATCAGGTCAGCGGCGCCTCGCGCGATTGGGTGTACGGCAGCGCCGGGCGGTATGCCATTGGAACCGAGCTGCGCGACACGGGAGCCTATGGTTTTCTGCTGCCGGAGAACCAGATCATTCCGCAGTGCGAAGAATATGTACCGGCATTGATGTGGTACGCCGACTACATGGCGACTCCGCAACGTCTGACGTCGCCCAACGGCGGTGAGACGCTGACTTCCGGGACGCCCACGACTATTACATGGTATACGCATGGCGGCACGCCTACCAGCGTTGATCTGTACTTGTCGATTGATGGCGGCGTGACCTTCCCATATACGATCGCCACCGGTGAAGCGCCCCACGGCTCGTATTCCTGGTTCGTTACGGAAACGCTGTCCACTCGCTGTCGCGTGAAGCTGGTAGTGCACCGCGCGGATCTGACGTCCGGAGAAGACGTATCCGATGCCGACTTTACTATTGTGGGCGGTCCGCAGAGAGTCTACAATTTCCCGCTCGACACCGACCCGGGCTGGACTACCGAAGGGCAGTGGGCCTGGGGCGACCCGACGGGCAGCGGCGGCGACCCGCAGGTGGGGTATACCGGCAACAACGTCTATGGTTACAACCTGGCCGGCCATTACACTAACAATATGCCACGCTATAATCTCACGACGACCGCCCTCAATCTGTCTAACGTGACCGGCTCGCAACTGCGATTCCGGCGCTGGCTAGGTGTGCAGAATGCGAACTACGACCACGCCGGGATTGAGATTTCAACCGACGGCGTCACGTGGAACAGCGTCTGGGAGCACACCGGCGCCAGCATCAACGATGCGGGCTGGACGCTGCAGGCCTACGATATTTCGGCGTTCGCCGACGGGCAGAGCACCGTTTACATCCGCTGGGCCATGGGAACGACCAACGCAAGCGTCACGTACTGCGGGTGGAACATCGACGACGTCGAAATCTGGGGCGTGGTTACGCAGCCGCAGTGGGCT
>JAAYXS010000665.1 GCA_012515775.1 Phycisphaerae bacterium | reverse complement strand
GGGGCGCCATCGCGATTCGTCATCGTGGCCGAAAGAAGCAAAACTGCGACGACTGGTGTTGGGTCGGGCATTCTAATCACCTGTTGCTTGGGTGGTTTCGTTGGCGGTCAGTTCGTGGTTACAGGGTGCGCGGCGCTGCGTGCAGTGCGGGTGTGCGCAGGCTTCGCACGGATGCTTATGCGGGTTGATCTTGTCAGGCGGGCCGATGCCGATCAGGCCTGAGATAGACTTTACCGGCAGCATGAGGCAGCTTGGCGTCCGGTGGACGTTGATGCGCTTCGTCGGCAGGCTGGCAAACAGCGGGATTTGCTGACGCACGCTCATGCCGCAGTAGCCGGGGCTGTACGGGGGCGTCGTTTCGCAGCCGCGCTCCTGGGCCCAGAGGCGCACGTGGTGGCAGAGCGTTTGGCAGGCGGCCTCGACGCATTGCGAGGCGATCGCATCCGCGATCGTGCCCTGCATGACTTTACCTGCCCTGAGCCAGATTCGGCTGAGGCGCTCGACTGCGGAGCCGATGGTCACTACGAACGTGGCGATCAAGGTCGCACTTTTGAGAAACGTCCCGACGGCGCCCTCGAATGCCGCGCCGGATGCTAGAACCACGCGGCGATCTTCGAGCGAGACGATGGGGTCGATGCGGAAGAGTGCGCGCGGGCGAGTGAGGGGGCGCAGCTCCTGGATAAGCTGCTCGACCTGCTCGACCCAACGGGCGTGCGTGGGGCGGTCGGGCTGAATGTGGGCCAGCTTGTGGATCAACTCGCGGTCGGGCTCAACGCGGTCAAGGTGAAGGACGCGGAAATGGAGCGCGGCCTCGACGGGTGTCACCGTGGGGACCTGTGCTGCTGCCGGCTGTGCCACTATCACTCCTCCGCGGCCGCTTTGGACGTTGGCACATCATACCCGCGCCCGCGCCGTATTGCGCCGCGCCGCCATGCACCGACTCCGGCGCGCGCCTGCGCCGCGCCGCCGCGCGCCTGCGCCGCGTGGCGTAGCAACCGGTGCGGCTCAGTTGCCTCTGCTGCACGGGGCGCTATACTGGCCGTCTGCCTTCGCAAACCCGCCTGGGGTGTCATGCCCAAGCGGTAAGCCCTTGGGTGCCATGCCCAAGCGCTAAGCGCGGGCATGCCCCTTGGAGCAAAACATGGCGGTACTGGACGAGATCGCGCAGGCAGTTATCGACGGCGACGAGGCACACGCGCCACAACTTGTCGAGCAGGCCCTTGCGGCGCAGACGCCGGCGCGGGCCATTCTTAACGAGGGCCTGCTTAAGGGGATGACCGAGGTCGGGCGGCGCTTTCGCGAGGGTGAGTATTTCATCCCCGAGGTGCTGATTGCCGCCGAGGCCATGAAGGCCGGGTCAAACGCGCTCAAGCCGCACCTGGTCGCGGCCGGCGTGAAACCTGAGGCGACGGCGGTCATCGGCACAGTGCGCGGCGACCTGCACGACATCGGCAAGAACCTGGTGGCGACGATGCTGGAGGGGGCCGGCTTCGAGGTGGTGGACCTGGGCGTGGACGTCGCGCCGGAGCAGTTCGTGGCGGCCTGCCGGCAGCGCCGGGTGGACGTGGTGGCGATGAGCGCGCTGTTGACCACGACCATGCCGATGATGGAGGAGTCCATTAAGAAGCTGCGGGCGGAGCTGCAACCGGCGCCGGCCATCCTCGTGGGCGGCGCGCCGGTGACGCAGGAATACGCGGACAAGATCGGCGCCAATGGGTACGGAAAGGACGCCGCCACCGGGGCGGAAGTCGCGAAGAGTTTGGCGTTGCGACAATAGTGGGGAGACACGGCGGCTGAACGCCATCGTGAGGAGGAGCGCATGGAAGTTGCCGAGCATTTTTATACGGATGACCCTGCGCAGGGGCCGCCGGATGCGAAGACCACGCTGGACGGCGTGGACTACTTCTTCCTGGGCAATGGCCTGATCCAGGCCGCGGTGCAGGTGTGTACATCGGGCCAGGGCACGCCATTGGGCCTGCTGCTGCTGAATCCGGAGCGGCTTGGACCAAAGCGCCGCGCGCTGACCTTCGATGCTCAGCACGGCCTGGCAACGACGATGATCCGCGTTCGCGCGGGGAATGGACTGTCGAGCGTCCGCGGGGAGTCGCTGGACGCACGCTGGACGGATATCGACGGTGTGCCGGCGGTGCGCGTCGAGTGGCAAGGCGACGGTCTGTGTGTCGAGGAGGTCTTCTACTGTCCGGACCGGCGGAGCTCGCGGCTGGTTCGTGTCATACGAGTTCGAACTACGTCTGCGCAGGGTTTGAGTGCGGTGCTGCAAACCGGGCCGGAGGCAGAGCCGTTGGAGTTGCCGGTCGAATTGGCGGACGGGGGCTACGCAGAGGCGGCGCTGTGTTACGAGTTGAGTAAGAGCGGCGATGAGTGGCGGGTGGATGTTCAGTGGTCGCGGCAGGCGCCCGAGCATGATGAGAGCGCCGCATACTGGCGTCGTTGCGCGGCCTTGACCTGCTCGTCGGAGTCGCTGGAGCACCTTTTCCGTGCTGCGCGTAACCAATTGCCGGCGGTGGTGGCCACGAGCGGCATGGTGGATGCGAGCTTTTGGCAATACGGCCTGGAATGGGTACGCGATCAGTCGATTATTGCCGCCAGTCTGGCCGCACTGGGCGCGGTCGACACGGCGCGCACCATGATCGAGCGGCTGCTGACGCAGCTTGTCAGCGAAGAGGGTGATTGCGTTGATTCCGGACGGCGGCGGCCGCTTGAGGAGGTTGAACTCGACCAGAACGGCGAGCTGCTGGTGGCGGTGGAATCGTATGTCAACTGGACCGGCGACCTGGATATAGTCCGTCAGCACTGGGCGCGCGTCGCGGCCTTGGCGGAGTTTCCGCTGCGCGAGGTTTTCCGGCACGCGCCTTCCGGCCTGCTGTATAACCGGCGGGAGTACTGGGAACGGCATGTAGTTCACGGGATTCGCGACGGGATGGAGCTGACGCACCAGCTCTTTGCCGCGCTGGGGCTGGCGGCCGCCGCGCGTCTGGCTCACATGGTCAGTCAACCGGAGCAGGCCGAGCGGTGGGCGCGTGAGGCCCAGCGGATTCGCGAGGCCATGCTCACGGATGCGCGCTTCGGTTTGGTTGAGAACGGCCGCTTCATCAAACGGCGTGAGGTCAGCGGGGCGGTGCAGGAGACGATCACTCCGGCCGCGAACGCGGGGCTGCCGGCCGGTGTGCCGCTGTTTGGCGAAGGTGCGCATTACCTGAATCCGGATACTTGCGCGGCATTGCCGATTGCGCTGGAGTTCGTCGATCCACGCGGGGAGCTGGCGCGGAATACGTTGGCCGAGATGGAGCAACTTTGGAACCAGCGCTGGGATGGCGGCGGTTACGGGCGCTACCACGTCAGTTCCGAGCCGGATTCGCCGGGGCCGTGGCCGTTTGCTTCGTTGTTTGTCGCCCGGGCGTACCTGGAGGCGGGCGAGGATGAGAAGGTCTGGCGTGTTCTCAACTGGCTGGGGAGCGCGCCCGGTGCGCGGGCCGGGTCGTGGTTTGAGTTCTACGGGCCGCGGCCGATCCCGCCGTACCCGCAGGTCGGCATTATTCCTTGGACCTGGGCCGAGCTGGCGTACTTTTTTGTACACCATTTGCTCGGTGTTCGGCCGGGACTGGCGGAAATCGTCCTGCGGCCGCGGCTATTGAGCGGATTGGACTCGGTTGAAGCTCGACTGCGGCTGCGCGAGCACGATCTGCATTTGACTGTGCGGCGACCGCGCGGCGGGGAAACGACCGGCGTTTTTGTGGGTGACAGAGTCTATTCGTATGTGCCCGGCGGCGTGCGTTTGCCCTTGCCGAGTTCGGATTTGAGTGTACTCGTGGTGACGCCGGAATGAATTCGAAGCAGCGCGTGCTGGCGACACTGGCGGGCGAGCTGCCGGATCGCGTTCCTATCGGCGAATTCGCGGTGGACTTTGATACGGTCGAGCGTCTGCTGGGGCGCGAGACCTATTTGCGCGCCAAGGCGAAATCGCAGATCGCGTTTTGGGAAGGGCGGCATGCGGAAGTGGCCGAAAGCTATATCAAAGACCACATCGCGCTGCATGAGAAACTCGATCTGGACATTGTGACCTTTCCGGCCGCGACCTGGCGCATTCCGCCTGAAACGGATGATGCGCCGCCGCGCCGCACGAGCCCGGACACGTGGGAAGACAAGTACGGGCGCGTTTACCGCTATTCTGCGGCGTCCGAAGACATTACTTGTATCCACGATCCGGTGGCGGACGCCGAGACGTTCTCCGTGGCAGATTTCGAGGGCCCGCCGCAGCCGCCGGCAATTGACGCACGGTCGTGGCACATACTCGACACGGTGATCCAGCGCTTCAAAGATGAGAAGTTCATGTGCGGGCCGTCGGGCGGAGAGATCGGCATTGTTCTGCTGGGAGGGCTGACGCGCGGCTGCAGGCGCTTGGCGCGGCAGCCGGAGGTGGTGCGCGCGGCGACCCGCCGGATGCTGGCGGAGCAGAATCTTGTGGACGAGCAACTTGTACACGCCGACTGCGATGGCGTGCTCTGGGATCAGGACTTTGCATATAATGCCGGACCGTTCATCAGTCCGGCCGTGTTTCGCGAGTTATTCCTGGCGGCTAATCGGCAGCGCGTGGCGCGACTGCACGAGGTTTTCGGCAAGAAGGTTCTGAAGCACTGCTGCGGCAACATCCGGGCGTTGCAAGACTGCTTCCTGGAGATAGGCTACGACGCGTATCAGTCGATTCAGGCCAGCGCCGGCATGGATCTCGCCACGTTGAAGAGGGAAATCGGGGTCAAAATGACGCTCTGGGGCGGGGTGGCTGTCGAACACCTGATTTCCGGGACTCCGGAAGACGTGCGCGCCGATGTGCGGCGCGCTATGGCCTGCGGCAAGCCGGGCGGGCGTTTCATACTGGGCGCGAGCCATTCGATTGCCGTCGGCACGCACTATGACAATTACATGGCGATGTTGGACGAATACCACAGGTTGTGCGAGTACTAGACATGCGGCGAGCTTCGCAAATGAAATCGGCCGAACGAGCGGCGCTGAAGAGGAGCGTGCATCTGCTGTGCAATTCGCATGTTGATGCGGCCTGGCTTTGGGAGTGGCAGGAAGGTGCGGCCGAGGCGCTGGCGCTGGCCCGCACGGTCGCTGACATCTGCGAGAAGTTCCCCGGCCTGGTTTTCAATCGCAACGAGGCGATGTTCCACGAGTGGATCGCCGAGTACGACCCGGCGCTATTTCAGCGCATTCGCAAGCTGGTGAAAAGCGGGGCGTGGCACATTATGGGCGGATGGTATTTGCAGCCGGACTGCAATATACCGGCGGGCGAATCGTTTGTACGGCAGATCCTGGTAGGGAAGCGTTACTTCAAACGCGTCTTTGGCGTGGACGTCAAGACGGCGGCGAACCTGGATTCGTTCGGGCACAGTCGCGGGTTGGTGCAGATACTGGCGCGCAGCGGATACGACTCATACCTTTTCTGCCGGCCTCCGCGGCGGGATGCGGACTTGCCGGCTACGCAGTTCGTCTGGGTCGGCTACGACGGTTCGCAGGTGCTGGCGACGCTGGCGGACTCGCACTACAACTCGGCGCCGGGCGGCGCTCGCCAGAAGGTGGTGGATTGGATAGGCGCAAATGGGGATCAGGCCTGCGGAATCGTGCCGTGGGGTGTCGGCAATCACGGCGGGGGGCCGTCGCGCAAGGACGTCTCTGAACTGAACGCATTGATGCGGGAGATGCCCGATGTGGACATCCGGCATTCGACGCCTGAGCAGTATTTCGCAGACCTGCGGCGCCGGCGAAGTGAGTTGCCGCAGCTTAGGGGCGATCTGAACCCCTGGGCCGTGGGCGCCTATACGTCCATGGCGCGCGTCAAGCAGAAGCACCGCAAGCTGGAAAACGAGCTGTATGCGACGGAGAAGATGGCCGCCACGGCTGCCATACAGGGCCTGACGCGCTATCCGCGGACGGACTTTTACGAGGCCACGTGCGACCTGCTGGCGAGCGAGTTTCACGACTCACTGGCGGGAACTGTGATTGAGCCGGTGGAGGACGCGGTAATTCAGCGGCTGGACCATGGTTTGGAAATTGTGTCGCGTATCAAGATGCGGGCCTTCCTGACGCTGGCGGCCGGTCAGCCGGCAGCGCGGCCGGACGAATTCCCGGTACTTGTGTACAACCCGCACCCGTATCCAGTGCGCACATTGGTCGAATGCGAAATGCAAACGCCTTGGCCGCACAGGACTGGGCGATTTGGCGTTCCGCAGGTGCGGCAGGGGCGTCGTCTGTTGCCTGCGCAGGCCGAGAAAGAACACGCCAACATTAATGAGGATTATCGCAAGCGGGTCGTGTTTGTGGCTGAACTGGCGCCGAGCCAAATGAATCGTTTCGACTGCCGCGTCGTACTGCAGCCCAAGCGTCCGGCCTTTGGCCTCAAGGAAAGCCGCGGGGTGATTCGGTTCAAGACGGCGTCCATGGAAGTTGTGATTAACGCGCGCACCGGGCTGCTCGACCGCTATCGCGTCGGAGGATGCGACTACCTGGCGCGCGGCGCGTTCCAACCACTGGTAATGCAGGACGACGCCGATCCGTGGGGCATGAGGGTGCGGCGTTTTCGCACGCCGGCCGGGCGTTTTCGCTTGATGTCGCGGGTCCGCGGGGCGCGCTTTTCGGCCGTGGGCGACGAGCATCTGCCGTGCGTGCGGGTAATCGAGGACGGGCCAGTACGCAGTGTGGTGGAGGTGCTGCTCGAATATGCAGATTCCTGCATTTGTCACCGCTATAAATTGCCGAAAGTGGGGACAGAGCTCGAGGTCGAGGCACGCGTCCACTGGTACGAGAAAGACCGTATGCTCAAGCTGTCTATCCCCACGCTCGTTCCAAGCCCCGCATTTGCCGGTCAGACGGCCTTCGGCGTCGCGGAGCTCCGCGCCGATGGCGATGAGCAGGTGATGCAGAAATGGCTCGCGGTCACTTCGAAAGACAGCGATATGGCTTTGACCATCATCAACGACCGCATACACGGGGCCGACTGCGCGGACGGTGAAGTGCGGCTGTCGCTGCTGCGTTCACCCGCACACGCGGGGCATCCGCTCGGCAACGGGCGGCCGATCACGAAACAGGACCGCTTCACGCCGCGCATAGATCAGGGCGAGCACGTTTTTCGGTTCTGGCTGAATGCCGGAGCGGCACAAGAGCGCCTGGCGCACGTCGATCGTGAGGCGTTGTGGCACAATGAGCAGCCCTACGCGCTCTGCGTGTCTCCTGGTGTGCCGGAACGGGCGGCGCCCCGTCCTGGTGTCGTCCTCAGCGACGACGTTATCCAGATGAGCGCCATGAAACTGGCCGAGCACAACAACGATTTGATTATTCGCCTTTTCGAGCCGACGGGGCGAAAGCGCACTACGCGTCTGTCACTGCCTGCGGCGGGCGTCCAGGCCAAGCTGGCATTCGTGCCTTTCGAGATCAAGTCGCTGCGAGTCAATGGCAGAACCGGGGCCGTGAGAGAAGTCGATTTGCTCGAGAAGTAAGAGGTTTATGACAATGCCCGGACCAGTTTCCATTGTGCTCTCAGGACTCGGCGGCTACGGACTGTGTTATCTGGAAGGGCTTCTGGATCAGCCGGACGACGGCCGGTTTCGCCTGGTGGCCGGCGTTGACCCGGCTCCGCAGAACTATAAGAGGCTGGCCGATCTCGAAGCGCGGCGCGTGCCTGTTTACCCGTCACTGGAAGAGTTCTACCGTGTCGGCAGGGCGGACCTGGCAGTGTTGTCCTCGCCGATTCACCAGCATTGCCGGCAGACGTGCCTGGCGCTGACGCATGGCAGCCATGTGCTGTGCGAGAAGCCGGCCGCGGCCACGGTTCAGGACGTCGACCGCATGATCCGGGCGCGCGACGAGGCCGGGAAATCAGTGGCGATCGGCTACCAGTGGTCATTCTCAACCCCGATTCAGCGGTTGAAGCGCGACATCCTGGCCGGAGAGTTTGGGGCGCCGCGGCGGCTGCGTAGTGTGTGTTTGTGGCCGCGCGATGAAGTCTACTACACGCGTAATGACTGGGCCGGGCGGCAGCGTGCGGCAGACGGGTCCTGGATTCTCGACAGTCCGGTCAACAATGCCATGGCGCACGACTTGCACAATATGCTTTATCTGCTGGGGCCGAGCATTGATCGCAGCGCGCAGCCGGTCGAGATCGTCGCCGAACTATACCGTGCCAATGACATTGAGAATTTCGATACCGCCGCGTTGCGCGTCCGCACCGCTAGCGGCGCCGAAGTTCTGTTCTATGGGTCGCATGCCATTGCGGAGGACTGGGGCCCCGAGTTCTGCTTTGAGTTTGAAGGGGCGACGGTGACATATGTGACGAACCGTAAGCCGATCGTGGCGCGGTTTCGTAGCGGCGAGCAGCGCACGTATGGGGGGCCGAATGACGAGCCGCAAGTTACCAAGCTCTGGACTTGCCTGGCGAGCCTAAGTGGGACGGCGACGATTCCGTGCGGATTGGAAGCCGCCCGGGCGCAGACGATATGTGCGAACGGTGCACAGGAGTCGGCCGGTGCGCCGGTTGATTTC
>JAAYXS010000664.1 GCA_012515775.1 Phycisphaerae bacterium | reverse complement strand
CCGGCTCGGCCCGCACGTAAACCGCGCGTTTCGGCATGCGTACCACAAGCCGCACCTGGTGCTCCTGCAGCTTCTGGCGACAGTTATTCTGCGTGGCCGCGATGGTTTCGCTCAGCAGGTGAACGCACCCCGGCCGGCAGCGCGGCGCCAGCGCCAGGGCGTCGCGTACTACCGCGTCAATGGCCTGGATGCCCAGTTCCATCTTCTCGATCAGCCCCAAAGCGGGTTCGAGCTGAGCGCATTTCTGCTTCAACAGTCCACTGTAGAGTTGGATAGCGCCCAACGGGTTGCGCACTTCGTGAGCCAAGCCGGCCGCCAGCTCGCCCAAGGCGGCCAAGCGGCGCCCCACCTCCAGCTCGCGGTTCTTGGCGGCCAGTTCGTCGCGCAAGCGCACCACCTCGCGCTGCAGCGCTTCGTGGGTTTCCTGCAGACGGCGCGTCACGTCCATGTAATCGTGCAACACTTGTTCCAGCTCGCTGGGGCTCGCGCTCATGTTTGCGGCTTCCTTGCCAGACGTCATCTGTGCTGCGCCTTGTGAACTCAGCCGGTCACGTCCGCACCGGGGGCCAGCGAGGGCGCGCCGCTCTGGCGCGCATAAGCGGTATTGGCCGCCTGCCCGCCGCCGACGTCGCGCAGCCGCTGCCCGACCGACTGTTTCCGCGCCGCCAACAGGGCGCTGTCTTCCTGGTCGGTTTTGAGAATGACGCGCAGCAAGCCATTGATGTCTTGCAGCAGCTTGTTCGCGCTCACGCGCAAGTCCGCCGGCAATCCCTGGTACAGTACGTCCCAGTTGCGGCGGAAGGGTGCGAGCTGCTCGTTGAGCTTGGCGAGCGCGGCCACCAGGGTCTGCCGCTCGCGGAGGATACTCAGCAACTGCTCGGGGCGGTCGCTGGAGATCAGCGAGCGTTGCCGCTCGCTCAGGTCCCGCAAACGCTGGTACAGCTCGCGCTGTTCACTCAACAGCGTGATCAGCCGTTTGGGTTCCTGCGACTCGTGCGCGTACATGACAACTCCTTCAAAAGCCTGCCTCAGGGGCGGCCGGCAAACTCGCTTTCAAACAGCCGCGCCGAAAAAATCGCGGCCATGTAGGCTTCCCAATCGGTACGGCCCGGGCCGGGCCAGTGGTCGAAGGCCTGGTCCGGCATGCTGCGCAGGAGCCAGCGTGCCCGCTCGACAGCTCGCGCCGCATCCGCCAGTTGCCCGCGCCGCAGGTGGATATTGGCGATTTGGATTTGCGCCGTTAGAGCCGGCGACTCCTGCTCGAAGGCGGCCGCGGCGCGGCGGCAGTATTGCAGCGCCTGCTCGAGTGCGGGCGCGTCGTTCAGCTCCAGTAGACAGTCAGCGCTGTATAACAATGCCAGACGCCGGTAAAGCTCCGTCTCGTCGTCAGGATCGGCCACTGCCGCAAATTCCGCCTCCAGCGCGGCGAAGAGCTCCGCCGCAATGCGGAAACGTTCCAAGGCAAGCGCCCGGTACTGCTGCGCTTCGCCCGTGCTGACTTGGGCGTCGCGCAATTGGCAAGCGCTGCGTCTATACGCGTCCGCGCGGAGGAACCGCGCCCGCCAGCACTCGGCGCCGGTTGGATAGCGGGCGAGGTAGTCTTCCAGGCGGCCAATGGCTTCACCGTAGCGCTCCTGCTGATACAACAACTCGCACAGCTGCAGCAGGCCACCACGAAAAGCTTGCGCCTGCGGCGTGATCACGTCATTATCCAGCAGGCGCAGCAGCAGGCTCTCGGCTTCGGCCTCGCGTTGCGCTTCGATCAGGCAGGCCGCGCTGCGCAGCGCGCCGCGGAAGGCCTCTTCCAGCGCCGGGTACTGCTCCCGCAGCCGGGCGTACCAGCGCAGGGCCTCCTCAGCGTTGCCTCCGCATTCAAAGGCCTGGCCAAGCTCCAGGTACGCCAGCGGCCAACGCTCGTCAGGCGGCCGGCTAGCCAGAAATTGCAGCAGATTGCGGCGCACCCCCGCGCTGTCACCCGCCTGCTCGAAGCTCTGCGCCGCCGACCACAACAGGCCGCCCTGCCGCTCGAGTTCCGCAGTGGCAAGCGCGGCGGCCGCTTCAAAAGCCGCACCTGCGCAGCTCAGGTACTCACGCGAGCGATGGGAATCGGCAGCCGCGTTTGACGCCAACAACGCCGTTCCCCCAAGCTTTTCCAGGATTTCCAGCTTCTCGGCCGGCAGATCAGGCGGAGTCAAGTCGGCCGCTAGCGAGAGGTAATCTTGTGCGTTGGCGTAGTCCGCGGCCTCAAGCCGGGCCT
>JAAYXS010000663.1 GCA_012515775.1 Phycisphaerae bacterium | reverse complement strand
CCTGAAGAAGCACGCCGCGTTGACGGGCGACCGGGTAGTGACGATCTCGCCGGCGGCGCTCGATCAGCTTTTACGGCACAACTGGCCGGGCAACGTGCGCGAGCTGGAGCACGTGATGGAGCGCGCCCTGGCGTTCTGCGGCGGTCATGAAATCCGGCCGGAACACATAACTGCGCCGGTGGTCGAAGCGACCGAACCGGTGGCGTGGGCGGCAGGCATGGAACCGCCCGAGGGTGCGCGGCCGGGGCTGACGGACACGCTCTCGGACATCGAGCGGCGGATGATCCTGCTGGCGCTGCGTCAATGCGACAACAACCAGGTGCGGGCGGCCCAGCGGCTGGGCATTCCGCGGACGACGCTGCGCGACAAGATGGCCAAATACAAGATCCCGGGCGGGTGCTGATCGGGCCAAGGTCGCGGGATTGAGGGATTACGGGGTCGAGGTATCACGCGAAGACCCGCGGCCGCGGGCCTCTTGATTCGCGGGCGCCTGGGCGAGCACGTACTTACGGGGCGGCCGGACCAGTCCCAAGTTTAGCTCGGCTATCGCCTTCCAACGTCGGGAATCGAACAAATCCGCGCGCGTTGCGAGGGCGATGCGGTCGTAGTACGCCGCCAGCTCCGTGTCGGCGATCTGGTTGCGCCCGGTCGCCAGCGTTTCGAGGTAGCCGGCCGGAATCGCCCGGTGCAGGTGGCCGATTCGCCAATCCTCCTCTGGAAAGGGCGTCAGCCGGGCGAGAAGGGCGTCGCCCAACCCCAATTCATCCACAATGAACGTCTCGCGGCCGGCATGGAGCCCGAACATGCCGATCGAGGCGCGCACCACCGGCTTGTCGGCCCGCCTGGCCGCCAAGCCCTGCTCGACGCAGATGTGATCGAGAAATTGTCGTCTGTGGAAGGCGGTCAACAACCCGGTGTGCTGGTAATAGCAGGCGCGTTCATCCTGCACGAGGCAGATCCCGTCGTAACGCGACCCGTAGTTCTCGTCGGCGAAAAAGGGCGAGCGCTTCGGAAACAGGCCGATGATCATCACCAACGCCAGCAGGATGAGGGCGGTCGGCGTGGCCAGGTGCTGGCGGGCCAGCAAAATGACCGCAATTAACAAGGGGGCGGTCAGAAAGCGCCCCAGCATGAAATCACCGCCTACGCTTACCACGTACGCGATGTACAGGCATGCTCCAAGCGCCAGCGGCATCTGCTTTCGGGCGTGCACCAGAAACGGCGTCAAGAGGCCGACCGCCAGGACGATCAGCGTGAGCGAATCGTGCTGTAGTGTCTGAACTATGTAGTACATCCCGCGTCCGGCCAGGACGTGGTGCGGCATGCCGGTATTTAGCTTGGCATAGGCAGTGTTTGGCAGCAGGAAGCCATAATAGATCAGCGAGAAGAGCTCCCAGGCAATCAGTGGAATGAACCCCAAAACGCTCGGCAGAAAAGCCCGCGCGCGCCACGCCGTCAGCACCAGCGCCGGCGCGACCAGCAGCAGCGCATCCGGCCGCGTCAGTACGAGTAGCGCGGTCAGGAGGGATAACCAGAATACTGTTCGGCGCGTTGGCTCTCCGGCGAAATAGACCACCGCAAATCCGGCCAGAAGGAGGTGCATGAGCGCGTTTTCGAGTCCAGAAGTCGAAAAGTCAGTGAAGGCTTTCGAAAGCGCCAACGCCATCACGCCGACCAGCGCGGGCAATGCGGCCACCGCCAGGCGTCCAGCCAAGATCAGCACGGTCACAACCGACAGGACCACCGACACGGTAATGGCAGTCAGGGAGAGTTCGCCTGTGATCAGCCTGCACGCGGTCAGGAGAAAAAGCCATAACGGATGCGTATATACTTGCACGCGCTCATCGATGTTCCACCGGAGGCCATCCCCCCCGACAAAGTTCTCGATCGTGCGAAATGTGATACATGCGTCGTCCGAAATCCAGGCGGTGCGCAGCACGAGCAGGGTGAACAAACAGATTGCTGCCAGTACCGGCACATACGCGGCTCGGGCGGTCGGCTGCTGGAGTGTGGGCTGCACCTTTCCCAGGGTTGCGCACTGCATTTCTCCCTGGGGTAAGGGCTGCGTTGCTCCCTTTGGTTCCGGCTGTATGGCTCCCTGGGGTACGGACTGCATTGTTCTAAGATGTCTCGTCGCGGAACGTGGGTCAAGGCCGGAGGCGCCGCAGCGAACATCCGCCGAACGGTTATTGGGCGCCACGCCCCAGCGGGCGCCGTTCCCCAGCGAACGCCATGATCATGGCGCCTACGCTTGCCGGTTGGCAGTCGGGTGGGCAGCGAGATCATTCCAAAGCGACATGTCGAAAACGCGCGGCGGTAGTCCCCGGCGGCGAGCCCCGGTCGTCGGCTCCGGGCCGCGAGCCCGGGCGGCGAGCCCCAGATCTGCAGTTTACACTATGAGCCAGCAGTGGGGCTTCTTCAGCACTCCCCCACGTTCGCTGCCCGCATCGAGCTTCGAATTGCCGCGGCCAAGCTCTCCAGGTCGAACGGCTTCTCCAGCACGCTCACATTACTCGCCGCGCGCGCTTTGTCCGCCACCACGGTCGCCGGCAGCCCAGTGGTGAATATGACGCGCGCCTCCGGCAACTCGTCGCGCACCGCCAGCGCCACCTCCAAGCCCGTTTTGTCCTTCAATAGCCAGTCCGAGATCAGCAGATCCGGCCGAAAATCGCGTGCCACTTGAACCGCCTCGTCGGCGTCCAACGCAGTGCGCACTTCGTGGCCCTCGCCGGTCAAAAAGTGGTGCAGCATCCGACAGGGGATCGGCTCGTCATCGATAACCAGTATCTTTGCCATGGCATTCACCGCTTCCGCTTACCGGCCTGTCTGCGACCAGCTCACGCCCAAATTTTCTTTTGGCGCGATTCACTTCAAACGCGCTGGCAGAAAGGCACTCTCGCCATCTGACCGGAACCATCTCGCGCTCCTCCTCCTGACTGCTCCTCCTCTGCCGCTTAACCATGCGTTTCGTGCGACATCGTGATCTCTGGTGCGTGGTCGTGCGCTCACGTTTCGGATCCCTCCGACGCCGGAAGCGCAATCACGAACCGCGTTCCGGACCTCGGCCGGCTCTCACAGTGAATCGTGCCGCCGTGGCCGGGCATGCCGCTACCTCTCGATACCTTAATATAAGGCTTGCAGCGAAGCACCGGCGGCGAAGGACCTGTCAATTGGGATAAATTCTCTGTTATGACAGCAAAAACGGGCGACAAGAGACCGCAAGTCCGTGCATAGCGGAGGTTTCGGCGGCTAACCGTGGGTAACCGTGGGCGGCGGCGGCCCTCGGGAAGGACCTACTTGGCCACGGCGTCGAACGGTTCTGGCTCGCGGAAGAAACGGGTTACGTGGATCAGAATGTCGCGTAGAGGCTCTGCCTTCCGCCGGGGCTCTCACGCAGCAGCTTCAAGCCCAGGGCGCCCTCGGAAGAGGTCGCCGGTCGTACCACGCTGATGGCCGAGCCGGCCTCTTCGTACAGCCGCAAACGGGCAAAGTGGGGCCATTCGGCTTGCTTTTGCGACTGGTAGCGCACATAATACGGGGCTCGTGCGAGAAGCTCCTCCGCAGGGGCCGAGCACGTTTGGCCGAGGCGAAACCGAGATGAAGAAAGACATCCATCCCAACTACGTTGAGACGCAGGTTAGCTGTGCCTGCGGGGCGAGCTTTAAAACACGCTCCACGGTGCCCGTGCTCAAGGTCGACATCTGCAGCGAATGCCACCCGTTTTACACCGGTAAGCAGAAATTCGTGGACACCGCCGGTCGCGTCGAACGGTTTCAGAAAAAGTTCGGCGGCAACTACTTCAAGAAAGACACGGAGCAGAAGCCCGGCGTCAAGTAGCTGCCTCAAGCCTCGATATTTCGTCTACGGCCCCGGTTCACGCCCGCGGGCCGTACTTTTTTGGTATGTCCCGGCCAGGCCGCACGGGCGAACGGGGCAGCGGCAAGCGGCCGATATTGAGAGCTGGTAGCTGAGAGCTGATAGCTGAGAGCTAACTAATGCCGGTTACAAAGATTGCTGATCCGCCGTGGATGGCGCGCGTGGAAGAGATGACGCGCCGCGCCGACGAATTGGCGGCGGAGATGAATAAGCCCGAGGTGGCCTCGAACGGCGCGATGATGGTGCGCCTGGCTCGCGAGCACGGTGAGCTCGAGAAGATCGCGCGCCTCTACCGCGACTATCGCGGGCTCATGCGGGATATCGAAGAATCGCAGCAGATCATCGACGAGCCCGGCTCTGACGACGATCTGCGGCAGCTCGCGGAAGAGCAGATGCCCGGCCTGCTGGCGCGCCGCGAGCGCCTGCTCACGCAACTCCAGGAGCGGCTCGTCACCGGCAACGAGGCCTCCATCCGCTCGATCATCCTGGAGGTCCGGGCCGGCACCGGCGGCGAGGAGGCGGCCTTGTTCGCCCGCGAGCTGCTGGACATGTACCTGGCCTACGCGGCCCGCAAGGGTTTCAAGACCGAGGTGATGTCGTTGTCGGAGTCCGACCTCGGCGGTGTGAAGGAAGCCATCGTGAACATCACCGGGGAAGAGGTTTACATGCACTACCGCTTCGAGGCCGGCGGGCATCGCGTACAGCGTGTGCCCAAGACCGAGGCCCAGGGGCGGATTCACACCTCTGCCGCGACCGTCGCGGTTCTCCCGGAGCCGGAAGAGGTCGAGGTGGACATCGACTGGGAGAAGGACGTTATCGAATACGTGAGCCGTGCGGGTGGGCCCGGCGGGCAGAACGTGAACAAGGTCTCCAGCGCTATTCGACTGGAGCACAAGCCGACCGGCATCACGGTTTCGATGCGCGATGAAAAGAGCCAGCACAAGAACCGCGCCAAAGCGCGGCGCGTGTTGATGTCGCGCGTCTACGAGTACTACGCCTCGCAACAGCGGGCGCAGATCGTGCAAGACCGGCGCTCAATGGTGGGTAGCGGTGACCGTAGTGACCGGATTCGGACCTACAACTTCCCCCAGGACCGCTGCACCGATCATCGCATCAACAAGGATCTGTTCGGCCTGCAGAAGATTCTAGTGAACGGCGAGTTCGACGAGTTTCGGGCTGAGCTGCACGACCGCGATCTGAAGCTGCGGCTGGAGCAGCTCTGAGCAAGACTCGCCGCCGTCAAACTAACAACTCAAAACTGAACTTAGTCCAGCTTGCCCTGGGCCAGCAGGCGTTTGGCCTCGCCCACCAGCAGGAACGAACCGGTGATGCAGATCAAATCCTCGCGCGTCACGCAACTGCGCGCGATGCGGTATGCGTCCTCGAGATTGTCCGCCACCTGCGCCATCTTGAAGCACTTCTCGGTGAAGCGCGCGTGCAATTCGCGGGCGTCAGCCGAGCGCGGCGAATCGATGTTGGTGAAAATCACCTTGTCGGCGCCGAGCTGCACCTGGGCGAGCATGCCGTCGATATCCTTGTCCGAAGCGCAGCCGAAGATCACCACCATCGAGTCATAAGTGATGTTCTGCCCGATGCCGCGCATCAGGGCGGCGATACTGGAGGCGTTGTGCGCGACGTCCACCACGGTCCGCGGATTGTCGCGGATGATCTCCAGCCGGCCCTCAATGTGCACCTTCGCCAGGCCGTCAATCGCCGCCTGCTCGGGAATGACGTACCCGCGCTGCCGCAGGGCGTCGATCACGCCCAAAGCGATGCCGCAGTTATGGGCCTGATGCTCGCCCAGCAAGGGCACCTGCAAATGGTCGAAGCGGCTGGTGGGCGTCGACATGCACACGCGAATGTGCGGTCCGGTGGCGCGCGAGCATTCAAACCGGTAGCTGAATTCCAGGTCCTCGCCGACGATGCGCAGGTCGCACTTCTTGTCCTCGGCGGCCGCGCGCAGCACCTTCTTCACGCCCGCCGGCTGGCGGGTGGTGATAACCGGCACACCGGGCTTGAATATCCCGGCCTTCTCCTCGGCGATCTTTTCCAGCGTGTTGCCAAGCTGGGCCACGTGGTCGTGACTGATGCTCGTGATCGCACAGACTAGCGGCTTGACGACGTTGGTCGAATCCAGCCGGCCGCCCAGCCCGGTCTCGATTACCGCCAAATCCACCTTCTTGTTCACGTAGTGCAGGAAGGCGGCGGCCGTGACGACTTCGAAAAACGTCGGCTCATCGCGCTCGAGGCGCCGCACGACCGGGGCGATCTTGGCGATGATGCGCGTGAAGTCCCGCTCGCTGATGCGCTCGCCGTCGACGCAAATCCGCTCGCGAAGGTCCGTAAAATGCGGCGACGTGTACAGGCCCACCCGATGACCCGCGTTCTGCAGCATGGCCGCAATCATGTGGCAGGTCGAGCCCTTGCCCTTGGTGCCGGCCACGTGGATCGCCTTGATCTTGTCCTGCGGGTTCCCAAGCTCCTTCAACAGCCGAAACATCCGCGAAAGGTTGAATTTGACCGGAGCATAGTTGGGCCGCGCGGATTTCTCGAAGTTGTATCGGGAGTTGACGAACTCCAGGGCGGCGCGGTAAGTACGGATCGATCCGGAACGGCTGGGCCGACGAGATTTTGGAGGGGCCGCTGGCCGGGCCCTGAGTCGCTTCCCCGGCAGCGGGCGCTTGGTCGCTAGTCGTGCCATAGGACTTTATGTTAACAATAATTCGTGTCCTCGTCAATAACTGTGCACTGACGGCGGTCCGTCAGGCTTGTCGTAAGTGCAGTAACCATCAGCACTTACATCAATGTAAGCAACTGTCGGGTGGGAGTGCTCCCGATAACTGATCGCTGGCTCGGTCGTAAGAAGGTACGGCGGAACCCCTCGTTGCGCCGACTTGAGCAGGCCCGAAAGGACTACGGGTAGAATGAAAACCCTCAACGTGGAGCTGACAGGTGGGGGTTATCGGGTCCACATCGGGGCTGGCGTGCGGGGAGCGCTATCGAGCTTGGCGACCGCCCCGCATCGCGGATTTCCGCCGGCCGATAAACCTCGGATCACGGTTATTACGGACAAAACAGTCGCTGACCTGCACCTTCGGGCGGTTCTTGACATTCTGCAAAGCGCCGATGATTCATCGCGACCGCTCGTCCTGACCGTCGACCCCGGCGAGGCGAGCAAAACGCTGGAAGTAGCCGGTTCGCTCTACCAGGCGCTGGCGCAGGGCGGCATCGAACGCTCGGACCTGATCGTGACCTTGGGCGGGGGAGTCGTGGGCGACCTGGGGGGCTTTGTGGCCGCCACCTGGCACCGGGGCATCCGCTTCATACAGGTTCCCACAACGTTGGAGGCGGCAATCGACGCCGCGGTGGGCGGCAAGACCGCGCTCAACCTGCCGGCCGGCAAGAACCTGGTGGGCGTCTTTCATCAGCCGGCGGGCGTGGTCATCGACACCGATTTCCTGAACACGCTGCCGCAACGTGATTTCGTCGCGGGCTTGGCCGAGAGTGTGAAGCATGCAGCGATCGATGGCGAAACGTTTCTGGACTGGCACGAACAGCAGGCGCAGTCCATCCTGGCTCGCGAGCCGGCCGTGCTGGAGGAACTGATCGCGTGGAATTGCCGCATAAAGGCGGCAGTCGTTGCGCAGGATGAGCGCGAGCACGGGCTGCGCGCCGTTCTCAACTATGGGCACACGGTGGGGCACGCAATCGAGCACCTGCTCGGCTACGAGCTGCGCCACGGCGAATGCGTGGGGCTCGGCATGATTGTGGCGGGCGAGTTGAGCTGTCGTCAGGCCGGCCTGGCCCGGGCCAGCGCGGGGCGCATCAACTCATTGGTCGCCAGACTTGGGCTACCGACACGCTTGCCGCGGCGCGTCGATGGAGCTGGCATCGCCGCAACCTGCCGTTTGGACAAGAAGACTCGCGCGGGCGAGGTTCGATTCGTCTTGCTGGAAGGGATCGGCCGGGCGCGTCCGGGGTGCAGCGTCCGCGAAACAGACTTAGTTGACGCACTCGCGGTCATCGCGCCGGGGCGATAGAGCGTATACCAGGGCGGCCGGGACAGGACGTCCCGGCCGCCTGGTGTTCATCTCGCGTTAGCCGGCGCGTCGGCTATTTCGGCCAAACGCGCGGGCTGCGTCGTTCGCGACTAATTGCTGAGGGGTTCCATCCGCCAAGTCTCGGACAGAGCCTTCTCCTGCGGCGAGTACTGGTCGACCAGTCCGGCGATGACGTCGCGCAACAGCGCGGTCATGTCCTTCGCCTTGACGCGCGGACCGCCATTGTCGGTCGCGGTCTTGGCCTTTTCGGGCGACAGCGGCTTGATACCGGCCTGGTCAGCCAGCCGCCGCTGAGCTTCGATGTGGTTGGGGGTGACGCGGCCGGGGAGCTCGGGCGTGCCGAACCAGACCAGGTCCTTTGTCAGGTCCACTGCGCCGGGGACGACCACGATCAGATGGCCCGACTTATCGCCTTGGTTGAGGCGCATGGCGGCCTGATTACCGACGTACAGGACCGGCTCCTCGATCTGGCGCGGGATAACCAGGTTGGCCTGCACCTTGAGAACCAGGATTGTGCCTTCGCTGACCTGGAAGGGCGCATTGCACCAGTCGTAACGGAAGCTTTCGCTCAAGGTGAAGGGACGGGCATAAACGACTTCGTCCACCGCCGCGGGCGTCTTGGCGACAGGCGGCGCGGCGAAGACCATCGAAACCATCGTCAACAGACACACACTCGCGAGTATTGCTTTCATTTCCTTCCTATCCTTTCGCTGCAAAAAGCAAGAGTTCATTTCTGCAAGTAGTTTAGTTACACTGCACGTCGAAGATGCTGATGGCATCAACACCCAACTCGGTCATCGAGTTGTTCGGAACGTCCTGGGCCCAGAAGCTGACCTTGACGGTGGCGGTCAGGGGGATGAAGTCGGCGACGTGGATTTCGTGGACCATCCAGTTGTCGTGGTTGGCGATATGCGCCGCCAGCACCCAGGTCTCACCGCCGTCGCTCGAAACATATACGTCAAGGTAATCCTGCTGTGACGGGTACATTCCCGTCGCATCATCGCAGTAGACCCAGTCCGCGAAACGGACCAGCGGATCTTCCGTGGCACTGAGGTCGAGCAACGGTGAGACCAACTGGGTGGGACCGCCATCCACATCGTAGCCGTTGCGGTTGTCCGTGACGTAGCACTGCCCGGAGCCGTCGTAGTCCTCCGGCGGCGAGTGGTCGGCATAGCCGCCCGGAATCGCGCGCTGCCACATTCCAGTGGTCATGCCCGGCGTGTTGTACACGGTCCAGCCGGCCGCCGTCTCGAAGTCTTCCTGCAGAATGCTAATGTACGTGCCGACCAGCGAGGAATACGGGGCGGCCGCACCGCCCAGCGGCAGAGACAGCGGGCCGGTCACCGCGCCTTCCGCCTCAAAATAGTACTCGGGGCGATCGCCGCACTGCGGCGCCGGTAGCGTGCCGCGCCACAAGTCGCCGGCGACATTCACCAGCGGCTGCGATAGCCAGGTCCCGCCGTCATAGCGGAAATACATCATGGCGGAGCCCGGGACTAACGTATCGTTGCCCAGCGCGATCTCCACGTTCACGGCGTGCGGAGCGTGCGGCGGAATGAACTCCGGCGCAGGCTCGGCCAGGTACATGGTCATGGGGATGAAGAACGGCGGCAGGTCGTTGTCGAGCATCAACTCGTCTATCACGATGCGGCCCTGCGGCGTGCCCCAATCCGGGCCGAGGTCCAGACGCACCGCCACGATGTCCTCCAGGTCAATTCCGCCGCCGTTGGCCAGGAAGTCCGTGGTGCGAATGCGGATGCGCCGCATTTCGTTATGCCAGCCGTTGCTTCGGGCATACGGCATTCCGAAGCCGCCGCCATAGGCGCCGGTGTTGATCGAACTGGTATTG
>JAAYXS010000662.1 GCA_012515775.1 Phycisphaerae bacterium | reverse complement strand
GGCATCGAAACGCTCCCCGGAGCGACCGACCCCAGCCGGGCCAAGTTCGCCGGCATCCCCCCGGGAAGCAGCATGGAACAGACCGATTCGGACGGCGACGGCCTGGCCGACTGGTTCGAGATGGCCGGCTGGGATGTCATGATTACAACTGTCGACGGCCGCACCTCCATCGTTCACGTCACCAGCGATCCGTTCATCCCTGACACTGACGGCGACGGACTGGACGACGCTCACGAAGACGCGAACGGCACCAATCCCCGGACGAACGATACTGACGCCGACCTGGTCGCGGACTATGACGAGTCCAACGAGTGGTACAGTGACCCAACCCGGCAGGACACGGACGGCGACGGCATCAGCGATTACCTGGAGATCACGTTCTTCAAGACCTCGCCGATCCTGGAGGACACCGACGGCGACCAGTGGAGCGACAGCGACGAGCTCTTCAATCGCAACCGCAACCCGCGCTGCAGCGACATCCCCTTGCCGCAGATTCGCGTCGGCACTATCGGCATCTATATCAAGGAAACCTACAGTTACACGGACGAGCGCGGCCAAACTCAATCTGACTTCATCGCCAAGACGACTCAACTGACGCAGAGCACGTCGCGCACCAAGAGCACCAGCGACACGCAGTCCAGCGAGAACACCGACAAGTACAGCCAGGAGATGGGCACCGAGTTCACCATCGGCGGCGAGGCCCCGTTCGGCGGGTTCAAGATAAACGCCAAGGTCGGCTTCGAGCAGACCCGCCAGCGCGGCTACCAGTCAACCGTCAGCAGTGAATCAACAACCTCGTCTTCACAGGATTACCAGGACGCGCGGCAGTTCGGCGTCACCTTCAGCGAGAACCGCACCTTCTCACGCACCATCGACGAAGCCGCGCTCACCATGGATGTAACGGTTTCCAATCTGGGCGATGTGGCGTTCACGATCAGTGACCTGGAGTTGTCCGCCCTGGTGCGCGACCCGCAGCGCCGCGAAAACGTGCCCTTGGCCACGCTGCTGTCCGAGCGTGAGATCCAGACCGGCCAGGTTCAGCAATATAACCTCGGTCCGTTCGACACCGACCGCGGTCCGTTCATCTTCAAGGACATCCAGGTTTTCCCGAACGTGGCTGACGAGCTGCGCAAGAACCCCCAGGCGGTGACGGTGAAGATCGCGAACTTCAATATTCGTGACGAATCCGGGCGCCTCTTCGCCTTCTCGTCGCAGGACATTAATGACCGCACCGCCGGCATCATCATCGATTACGGCGACGGCGAGGTCGAAGCCTATCGTGTCGCCACCGCGAACAAGTTCGACGCCCAGGGCCGGCCCATGGGCATCACTATGCGCACCGCGCTCGAGGATATTCTGGGCATTGCCCCCACGCCCGGCGGCGATGTGCCGCTGACGGCTGAAAACGAAGATACGGACGTTATCCGCAACACGTACGGCACGGCGCTGCGCCAAGGCGTCCAAATCCTGACGCGCATTCGCGGCGTGCAGACCACGCTCAGCGGCCCCGTCCGCGACCGCAAGTTCTGGGCCATCATCGCTTCCGAACCGATTGCGGCCGAGGTGGATTTTGACGACATCGTCCTGAAGGCGGGAGAGAACTACTCGCTGCAGTTCGTTTCCGATCGCGACGGCGACGGCCTGTTCGCCAGCGTCGAATTCCTGTATGGCTCGTCGGACGACAGCCCGGATACCGATGACGACGGCATCAGTGACTACGATGAGGTGCGCGGCGGCTGGCTCGTAGGCATTCCCGGAAACGAACGGCGCGCGTACTCCGATCCGAGCCTGGTGGATTCGGACGGTGATGGTTTCACCGATCTCCAGGAGCGCGAACTGCGGACCGACCCGCGCCAACGCGACACCGATGATGACGGCATTTCCGACTACGTCGAAATCATCGGCTACGAGGTCGTGCTGTTTGACGGCGACGACGATCCCACCAACAACCCGGTGATTCAGCTTACGCCCTACACCGATGCCGCGATCATCGATGGCGGCGATGGCGTGGCGAGCACCGCTGTGCTGGCCGGCAGCGACGATATTCAGGTCGTGCCCCTCGGTGATCCCGTTCAGCCCGGCGCGCCCGTGATCCTGCCGGGCCCAAACGGCAAGATCGATACTACGCCCGCAGGCGACGAGTTCGTGGATGCCAGTGAGAAGATCGTTGCCGGCGACGATGGACCGGTGGCCACGGAGGTGCTGGCGGGGTCCGATGACATTCAACTGGTCGCGCCCGGCGAGCTGGTGCAGGCTGGCACTCCGATCATTGGCGCCGGGCTCAACGGCCGGATTGACACGACGCCTGCGGGCACTGATCGGCGCCGCGCGGCGCACCGAGACTTGTTCGCCAGTGACCCGCTGCGGCGCGATACCGATGCGGACGCTTTGGGCGACGGCCGCGAAGCGTACCTGGGCAGCAACCCCAATAACCCGGTCGACGCCGGCACTGTGGTTGACACCGACTTCGACGGACTGATGGACGCCGAGGAGCTTAACGGCTGGGACATCACCGTTAACGGCGTGCTGGATCATGTCACCTCCGATCCGCTCAGGGCAGATACCGACGGAGACGGCTTGCCGGACCTGATGGAGCGCATCTTCCGCCTGAATCCGCAGTCGCGCGACACGGACGGCGATGGGCTGCAGGATCGCAATGAGCTGGATCCGACGCCGACGTTGCCGGCCCGGACCTTCTTCCCGCCCGAGCGGTACGACGAGTTCGTGGCGCGCTGCGCCGCAGTGGACGGCTGCACGTATACGCGGCCCGAGCACCCGATCGGAACTAATCCGCTCGAAGCTGACACGGATGCGGATGGCATCGACGACGGCGAGGAGGTTTTCGTCACGTGGTCCGTGCGGGTCTACGGGCAGCCGGAGCCTGCCCCCGAGGTGCATTCCGATCCGTTCCTGGCGGACGCCGACCATGACGGGCTGAATGACTCGCAGGAGCGCTTCTACGGCACTGACCCGAACAACGCCGATACGGACGGCGACCGTGCCGTGGTCGGCGGAGACACGGCCGACGACGGCTACGAGGTGCTGACGCGCCACACAGATCCGCTGAAGCCGGATGTCAAGGTGACCTTCACCTACACGGACCTGTACATGAGCGCCACCTCGTGCGGCGACCAGGATATCGAGCTGGAGGGCGGCGGGCTGTTCATCACCCTCCCCGACGGAACGGACGTGCTGCTCGTGGACGTCATTGGGTGTTATTACGAAACTGTCTACGGCGCTACGGTCGACCTCGTCGACGTCTCCCGAACCTTCATTCTGGCGACGGGCGAGTCCTTCACCGTGCACAGCGGGCCGTTCTACGACCACGATGACGCCTCCTGCGCGACACACGGCCTGGACCAGGACATGGGCAGCTTCAGCCAGGCGTACTCGTACCCTGACGTGACGCGTGGCGTTAAGCATTATGAAACGGCCGACACAACCGTGGAATGCAGGCTGCGGGTCAACGGCATCATCGCGCTCGAATAGCCGCAGCGGCGGTGCATGCTGCTGCGTGGCTTGTTTCCGGCGCCAATTGTGTTGGCCGGGGCCGCTGGCAGCGCGTGCGAGAATCGGTCTCGCACGCGCTGCGGCGG
>JAAYXS010000661.1 GCA_012515775.1 Phycisphaerae bacterium | reverse complement strand
CCAGGTCGTCCCCCAGCGCCACGCTGCCGTTTGGGTTGATCTCGTAGCCGAGCTGCTCGAGCGTTTCGCAGCTCACGTGCCCGTCTACCCATAAAACGTTGGTCCTCCCGGAGTGCCGCGGGTCTGCGGCGCTGCGCGCGTGGGGTATGTCGGCCATTTCGCCGTTTTTCTCATCGGGATTGACCCGCGGCGGATCGAGATTGAAGCCTTCGTTGCCCAAACGCCGGACCGAGTACGGATCATCACCCGGGGCGTTGTTGCTGTACTCCAGGCGCTCCCACGGCGCGAAGTGCGCCGCCGTGCCCATCCCGTCGGCCACGGCCACCGTGCTGCCGGGGTACCGGATTGAGGACAGTTGCACCGGCCAGTTCTTGTATGGTGATTTAGCGACGCCTTCATTGCGCAGCCGCGAGTTGCCCAGGAAGTGGTAGTTGTAGCCGTAGGAGCCGTTGCGTTCGTCGGTCCACTCAGGGACGGCCGGGCAGACGTAAGTTCCGTAGGAATAGTTCTGGCGGTCGCCCTTTTCGCCGAACTTGTCGCGGGTGTTGCGGCAGGCCTGCGGATCTTCGAAGGGCGGCACGCCGACGCCGAGGCTCATCATGGCGACGAAGGTCGGACGGAACTTGCGCCGCCCGTGAATCGCGGCCCAGGGATTGCAGTCGTCGTTTTCCCATTTCGGCAGGCGGCTGGGCACCATGGCGTCCCCGTGATCGTTCGAATACAGGACGAGGCCGTGCCCCACAACGTGCAGGTTCGCGCGGCACTTGGTCGCAATTCCCTGGCGGCGGGCGGCGCTGAGCGACGGCAGGAGAATGCCGATCAGCAGGGCAATGATCGCCACCGACACCAGCAGCTCGATTAACGTAAATGCGCGGGAAATTGAGAATTTGCGCGGTTCCATAGCACCTCGCTGATGTCACCGCCAGTATAACGCATCGCCGCAACCAAAGAAGACACTTCGGCCCGACAGAAGCTGCGTCCAGCCGTCGGCTGCTTCCAGCCGTTGGCTGCGTCTAGCCGTTGGGTGCTTCTAGCCGTCGGGTGCTTCTAGCCGTCGGGTGCCATGCCCAAGCCGCGTAGCGGCGCGGGCATGCCGACACCAGCCACGCCCCATTGGCGCCTTTACCCCAAGCTCAGGTTCGCTCACGTCTTACCCAAGGGCATGCCCGCGCTTACAGCTTGGGCATGGCACCCAAGCACGCGCCCACCCGCCATGGCACCCAAGCACGCGCCCACCCGCCTTACAACTTGGGCATGATACGCACGGACCCACGCCAATTGACCGCTGCCGGTATAATGCACAGCAGCATGAGCCCAGGCGTTTAGAAGTCGCGGCCCGACACGTATTGAGAGCCGGATATGAAAGCGCTCGCGAAACCCCTTGTGCGGTTCTGGCTGTTGATGCCGGCGCTGCTACTGTGTTCCTGCCCTGCCCCGCGGCTCGAGCTGGCGCCGGTGGAATTGGAGAACGGCGTTGAGGGCTGGAACTACCGGGAACAACTGGTCAGCGAGGGCCGCCCGCCGCTGCGCTGGTCCATCAGCCAGGGCGACCTGCCGCCAGGGCTCATTCTGAACGACGGCGGCGAGCTGGTCGGCACGCCCAGACAGCCCGGCGACTACCCCTTCACGGTGCGCGTGCGCGATTCGTCCTTCCCCGCGCGAACCGGCACGCAGAACTACGCCATAACCATCCTGCCGCGCCTGCGGATCACCGCGAACCTGCCGAACGGACGGGTGTTAGAGCCGTATGCGGCCACGCCGGCACTAGAGGGTGGCGTGCCGCCGTACACGTTCGAGGCGATTGGCTTGCCGGCCGGCCTGGGCATCAATCCCGAGACGGGCACGATTTCCGGTGTGCCGCTGACGCCTCACGCGGCATTGCGTGTCGACCTGCGCGTCACCGATAGCGGCCAGCCGCAGCAAACTGCTACCGACACTGACTTTTTCGCCATAAAGAACCAGGCCATTCAAATCGTCACCAGCGATTTGCCGGCCGGGCAAGTGGGCGTCGCTTACAACCAGGCGGTGGTCGCCGAGAATGGCCAGCCGCCCTATCGGTGGGCCGTCAGCGACGGCCTGTTGCCGGGCGGGCTGCGTCTTAACACCGTGACGGGCGTGATAT
>JAAYXS010000660.1 GCA_012515775.1 Phycisphaerae bacterium | reverse complement strand
CGCTGCCAAAAACGAGTTTGGGGTGTAGTTCCTGAGCGCGTGCCATACGGCGCAGCCAGCCCAGCTTGCTAAAGGCTGTCAGAGCGGAAATGTCGGCATAGAGCGGGGCGTCGGCAAATTCGTCCAACAGGGCCGCCAGCAGCGCGGCATGCGGGCCGCGATCGCCCCACGGTAAACCCGGCGTGGCGACATGAGCGATGATGCAGGTCGGCATTTCTCCGGTGCGGCGCAATTCGCGCAGCACTTTCAACAGCGGCTGGATCGAAACGAACTGCGGATGTTGCGTGGCTAAAGTAAATTCTTCGCCATAGTGCATGAGCAGCGGCAGTCCTAACTTGGCGCAGTGCCGCAGCACGGCGATGGTCCGCGGATCTTCGCAGTTGATGTTCTGATGCAGCGGCAACCACTTCATGAGGCACGCGCCGGCCGCGAAAACCTCGTCCAGGCAGGCCAGCGCGTTATTGCGATAAGGGTGAATCGAGGCCCCGAACACGAATCGGTTCGGATGGCGGCGGCATAGGTCGCGAACCAGCGAATTGGATGTATACATGTCGCTGCCGAGCTGGCCGCGCCGCTCGGGCGGCGGCGGGGCGCGGCCGGCATCATCGTGATAGCGGTCAAACGCCAGCAACACGGCCCGCTGGATCGGCCCGTCTGCCAGTAGATGCCGCTCATACCAGGCCTGCAGCTTGCGATCGAAATCTGGGCCGGGGCGCGGCTTCCAGCCTAGTCCCGCCAAAAGCGGGGTGATGCTCCAGATGGGGCGCCGAAATATGCGCGGCGCCAGGAAGGAATCCAGCGCCGGCGTGCCATCCGCCTCGATTTCCGGCTCGAAGCTGAAGCGCTCGAGCGGCGTTGCACCGTCGGCCAACTGCGCGGCACGGCGCGTAAGTGTGTAATGGCAGTGGACGTCGACGATCATGGGGCGTCGCCTGGCTTCTGCGGCGGCGGGCAATCCGGCGGCTCACGCTTCGCCCAATCTTCCAGGTCAGCGGCGAGGTTGATGCGCGGTTCGCGCTCGGCGTGCAGCTCACGCAGGTTGTGGCGCCGGAAGCCGCGAGCGCGGCGGAGCATAATCACCGTAATGATGAGCCCCGCCAGAACCGCCAGCACCATCCAACGCCAATCCGGACCCGTTTGGCTTGTCCGCCCGGCTGTCCGGCTGACCTGGCTCGGCCCGCTCGCCACAATCAGCGCTGATAACCCTGGCTCGCCGCTCTGGCGCGGGAAACGGTTGATCTTTACGAAGTAACCGGTGGCTTGCAGCGTGGCGCCGATCGGAATATCTGCGACGTCCTGGGTGAAGATGAGCGTACAGCTCACCGCCTGATCCGGGCGCGAGAGTTCCACTTGTGAAACCGGGCGCAGCTCGGGATGGCGCGGATGCACGTATGGATCCTTGTTTCGGCCCACGACGCCTTCTACGGTAACGGGCAAGCCGCGGTAATCAGCCGGCCGCTCAATCAGCACGCGCCAGTCATCCACCACGATCGGCGGCGTATTGAAGCCCGGCGCTTGCAGACTGTTCTGCACGAACGCGAGCAGATGGTAGTAGGCCGGGTGGTCGAAGTCGTAGGTGAAATCCTGGATCGCCGCGAGTTCTTGGTCGAGGTTGGGCGGAAGTTCGGTGCGGGTATCTGCGAATCCGCGCTGGACTGAAAACAGAAGTGAAGCGGCCGTCAGCAGATACCTGGCGCGTAAGCTCATGGACCCTCTTCGTCCCACGGATACGTCGGCGCGCTCGTGGTAGCCGGCGCGCGGTCGGACTCAGACATTGTTTCGGATCCGGGCTGCATCGCCGCGGGCGCGGGCAGCATACGCCACTCGCCCTCCTCTTTAAACGCGAGGATCGCGACTTTGTCGGTCTTGCGCCGCAGCTTTACCTTGCTGTCAGGAGGGAAATCGACTTTGCAAACGACCAGGTAGACTTCCTCGGCCAATTCGGGGAGGCTGTGCTGCTCGATCGATTCCACATGCAGCCCGCGAATGCCATGGTAGATCGTGGTGAATCGCTCGCGGCTCTCCGGCTCGCGCCTGCGACTGGCGAGCAAGCGGTAGCCGGCATAATCGCCCGCCAGGCAGGTTTCCAGGAACTGTTGCACGAACATCGCCGGAGCGGGGTGTTTCTCGCGCAGGCCTTCGGCGAAGGTGTACTCCGGTTTTATGGGCGGCGGCGGCACGTAGGCCGATTGGGCGCCGGGACCGCCGGCGCTTGTTTTGTCGCTCTCTTTCCGGCCGCAGCCCGCGTTGCCAACCACAGAAACACAGAGACACAGAGAAGAATATAGAAAGATGCGCCGCAGGCGTTTTCGGCTTGGCATTTGCCTTCCCTCTTTTGCCTTCTCTTCTCCCGTGTCTCCGTGGCTGCTTCAGCCTTAGCTCTGGCGTCGAGCGTAACGGACGGCCTGTTTCAGCCAGGTGACCGCCTGCTCGGGCATTTCCTCGACGCGCTCGAACTCGAAGAACTCGAATCCTAACTGAAGTGCGTGTGAAAGCGACCGGACCAGAGCATCACCGGCCTGGCTTCGCGGCGCGAACAGATTCCAAATCAGACCCGTAATTGGCGCCGGCTCGCAACTGCTTACGTAAGGGGCCACACTGCCGCCGTTGAAGTTGATCGACGCAGGCGGCTCCGGCGACTGATCCGGGCCGCTTGCATCACGCGCGTCGAACCGTTCATCCCGTTCGAGCCGAGTGACTAATCCGGGACCGACCGGCTCGCCCACGGCGTACACCATCCGCGGGGCGAGAGCTCGCGCAATCTGTTCAAGCCAATCATGCAGATCGGTTTGGCGGGCGTCCCAATATGGGCCAAGGTGCTCCAGCTTCTTTCCCAACGCTGCGGTGAATCCGGCGCGCGCGTATTCTTGGCCGAAACTCTGCACCGCCGCGGCCGCCGCATCGACGTCGACTCCCGCCCGACTCCCGATTTGCCGGCACGCCGGACAGAAACAGGTGTGAACCCAGTACTTGAGCAGCCCGTCCCAGAGCAGCGGCCGCGAGACGCCGAGCGGCAATTCCTCCTCGCCCGATCGAATTCGGTCCAGCTCGAAGCCGTCCGGCTCATAGGCGGTCAGGTCCGCCAGCGTGGCCTGAACCAGCTCGCGAAAGACCGGGCTGCTGGTACAGGCGCCGTAGCCGGCGAGTTCGCCGGCCCATGCGGTTCGCATGCGGGTCTCGGGCAGAGCCATGAGCGGTCCTCGAAAGCCCCGAAAATTCAGGCGCATGACGAATTTCAGGGCGTGTTTGGCAGCGTACTCGCGTATCGGCCCGAGCGTGTCCCGGGTGCCGGCCCAACGGGCCACGTGCGGGCGGGCGCTGATCGCGGCATACAGCTTGGTTCGGGGCGAAAAATGCCACCCGCCTTCGGTATAGAAATAAGGCTCCTGAGACTCGTCACCCAGGCGAAACTGAACCATGGGACCGGTGACGGCGGGTACGGTCAGATGATCGATGCCGACTTCACCGACGACGCGGTCGAGCAGGTTGCCCGCGGTGCGGGTGAAACTCCAAGGGGCGAAAACGAGTCCAAAATCCACCGGCATAGCCAGACTCCTAAAACACTAATAAGAACCGGAAGTGCCGGGTGAGGCAACCGCGCGCGGTGCCGCGGCCCGAGTTGCGGCGCGCGGAATTTTCGCTGGTGAGATGGCGGGTAAATATCGGACCGACGCGCTCGCCGGCCTCGGGGCACTTGCCGCGGGAGAGTCCGGGTGGCGCGCCGTTCAGCGTGCGGCCAGCGGGTGGGGCAAGAATCACCCTCGCCCGCCGTCGATTGGTTGGTTTTTAACTTCCTCTCGCGTGGCGGAGGGCGTCGGCGGTTACTTCAGCTTTTTCTGAGTTTCTTCGGCCATCTTCAGGTGCTCGCGCAGAACGGGCAGCGTTTTCTCGGCGAACTCCTTGACATCACCCTGGCTGGCGGCGATCTGTTTTTCAAACAGCGCGATGTCCGCCTTGTGGTCTTTGATCATCAGTTCCACGTAGGCCTGCTCGAACTCAGGGCCGCTGAGCTTTTCCAGACGCGCCAGCTCCTTGCGCTGCTGTTCGTTGGGCTCATTAGGCAGCTCGACATTGTGCTTGGTAGCCAGCCTCTTCAGCTCAACGTTGTTGGCAGTGTGGTCCACTATCAGCCGGGTGGCCAGTTTGCGGACATCCTCGCTCGTGGTCTTCTTGTGGGCCAGTTCCCCCACGCGAACTTCAAATAGGTTGCCTTGCGCCGCCTTCGTCATAAAAGCCTTGTCAGCCTCGTTCTCCTGGTCGGCGGCATAGGCTGGGTTTACCAGGCAGGTCATCAAGAGAAAGCTTGTTCCAACGCACAGCTTGCACATATTCAGCTCCGAGTTGACTGTTTGGCGCCACTTTAGCCCGACTTTGGAGGCACTCCAGACTGCCTCTCTTCATTGGCTACCTTCAGGACATCAGAATAATAGAAGCCAATGCAGCGCAGGCACGTATCAATGCGGTTAAACCTCGAATATGCGGCTTTAAGTCGGTTTTAACCCGCCTGTCATCAGGTATTCACTTTCGGATCGCAAAAGTAGTTAAGAGAAGTGCGAATGGCGGCAAGCGCACTGCCGGGTGGATGCCGGCAGTGCAGCATTGATAATTGTCGAAGGAGAACCCTCGTGAGGCTGCTGACAAACTGTGCGATATGTGGCGTGATCGTAGCGGGCTGGGCCCTGACACTGCCCGCCGCGGGCCAGACTTCAGAATCCAAGCTGTGGATACCGGATGAGTCGGGCCGATTCGAGCACGGCTGGTTCTGGGACCCGACGGCCGAGGCTTGGAAATACGGCTGGTTTCAGCCCGGCAACATCCAGCCGCGTACGGTAACGCGCGAGTTCGCGCTGGCGGGCGGCGAAACTCGAACAGTAGGGGCTGTGAGCGCGCCCGTTGCGACCGTAACTGCGCCCGTTGTAGCTTTATCCGCGCCTATGCCCACGGAACTGCGCGGCACCGTCTTGAACATCGAGCAGCGGCGTATCAGCGACTTCGCTCCGCCAGAGGTTTTTGTGACCGTGCACACCGAGGACGGTGCCGTCCGGACGCTCGATTTGGGCGCCGCGACGTTCGTATTCAGGACTGTTCCTGATTTGCATACTAACCAGCAAATCGTGCTGCGCGGGAATATTCAGGGCGCCGCGGGAGGCAACATATTCGTTCCCATTCAGTTAGTAACGGCGCGCAGCATGCTGGCGCTGCCGGTAGCCGCAACTGATCGCCAGGTGCGCGGGGCACTGGTGAATCTGTATACCATTCCGGGACAGGCTGATTTCGAGAAGATGTTGGTCGCGCAGATACGCACGCACTCCGGCGATCTGGTGGACGTCGTACTGGGCTCGACCGATCAGGTTGGCAACCGCTTCTTCAGCTTGCGGCCGGGTACGCCGTTTATCGCCGAGGGCTTCCTGGAGCAGACGCCCAGCGGCAGCCGGCTGTACGCACAAAACGTGCGCATCCAGGAGCAACAGCCGGCCCAGGTAGTCGTGGAGCAGCCTTCAACGCTGGTGTTCAGCACCGAGCCGGTGCGGACGGCGCCTTTCGCGCCGGCCGCGGTCACGCCGGCCCCGGTGTCGCCGGTTGAGACCGTTCAGGGACAAATCGTGGGCTTGCAGACGCAATTCATCGGAGGACAGTTGCACCTGTTGGCGGATCTGACGACCGACGCCGGCTACGTCGTGCGGGCCGATCTCGGCCCGACCGCCGCGCTGGATTACTTGGGCCTGGGAACCGGAGAGTTGGTCAGTATCACCGGCCAGCGCCTCTTCGTGGACGGTCAGCCGATATTGGTGGCCGACCAGCTCGGGGTGCGCGGCCAGGTGATCTATGTCGGGTCTATGCCGCAGTTGGTCGGCGCGGTTGAAACCCCGGCCGCTGCGCCGATGCAGATGTACCACGGGCGAATTCTGGCCAAGCGTACCGAAGATATTCCCGGCTACCGGGACAGTCGCCTGGTGGTTGACTTGCGCCTGGACGACGGGCGCGTGGTTCCGGTCGACTTGGGCCTGAAGCGCTGTCTGCGGAAAATGGACCTGGACCGTAATGATTACATCACGGTCTGGGCTACGAGCGGACCGGTGGATGGCCAGCCGGGACTTATCGCGACGCAACTGGCGGACGACGACAATCGTTACATCGTGGCCAGCCACTGCGAATAGAAAATTTGCTTCGCACAGCGAAGCTGCACGCTGGTAACGCGGCGCGCGTGATGGGGACGCTGCGCCGCACGGCTGGTTGGCCGGCATTCGGAATTCAGCTTTCGTTGGCTGCTGGCGAGAGGCTCGTCCCGACCGGCGAGACCAGCACGCGGTCCACGCGGTGCCCGTCCATGTCCACCACTTCAAACCGGTAGCCGCCCCACTCAAAATGATCCGCCATGCGCGGAATGCGGCCGAGCTGGTACATGCAGAAACCGGCTACGGTCTGGTATTCGCCCGCCTCGCCGGGCAACTCGGTGAGGTGCAGGATGTCTTGCATTTCCTCGACCGCCAACATGCCGTCCATCAGGTGCGAGCCGTCTTCTCGCGTCACGACCGCCGTGTCATCGCGCGCCTCGCCCGAGGGAATATCGCCCACCAGGGCTTCCATGACGTCCGCCAGCGTCACCAGGCCGGCCACGCCGCCGTATTCGTCAACCACGATTGCCAGGTGCCGCCCGGCCTGGCGGTAGGTCTCCAGGAGCTTTAAAGCGGGCATAGCTTCAGGCACGAAGGGCACGGTCAGGAGCCCTTCTCGGAGGTCCGGGGGCATGCGGTGCACCATCCGCGCCCACTGGCTCTTCACCGACACCACCCCCATTACGTTGTCAATGTTGCCTTGGCAAAGCGGATAATACGTATACCCGCCGGCCGACATAGTACGCATGCTTTCGCCGATCGGCCCGTTGGCATCGACCCAGACAATTTCGGTGCGCGGCGTCATGAGCGAGCCGACCCGCCGGTCGCCCAGGCGGAACACGCGCTCTACCAGCGTCTTCTCCACCCGCTCAAATACGCCGGCGCGCGCCCCCTGGTCCAGCAAAATCTTGAACTCTTCCTCGGAGACCGGCACCGGAGCGACGGCCCGCATGCGCAGCAGCCGCATCACCGCATTGCTCGAGCCGCGCAGCAGGGCGATGGCCGGGTAGCCGACGCGTGACAGCCATTTCATCGGGCGTGCCACGGCTCGTGCAATCGCCTCCGGATGCGCCAGGGCGATGTTCTTGGGGACCAGTTCGCCGATCACCAGTGAGACGTAGGTAATGGCGGCCACCACTATCGCCAGGGCAACGGCATGCCGGTGCTGAGCCAGCCAAGGCACATCGGCCAGGCTATCGGCCAGGCGGTCTCCCAACTGGGCCCCGCCGAACGCACCGGCCAGAATGCCGACCAGAGTCACGCCGACTTGCACGGTTGCCAGGAAGTAGTCGGGGGCGCCGGCCAGCTCCAGCGCGACGCCGGCCTTTGCGTCGCCCTTGGTGGCGCGTGACTGCAGGCGGGTCTTGCGGGCCGAGACGATTGCGATCTCGGACATGGCGAACACGCCGTTTAGCACGATAAGGGCCAGAATGATCAGAATATCCGTTGTCACATCCCACATGGACGTGCTCCTGCGAGCGGCGCGTTCGGCCGCACGCAACGGGAGAGCGAACCTCCTGAACCGCAGGGGCGAGCCTCCCGGCGAGCGGGCGTCTTCGCGCGCGCCAATCTTAACCGCGGGCGAGTTTCGGCGGCACGTCCTGCCGGGCAAAGCTCCGCGAGGTTTTGCCCTCGCTGGCGCTTCGGGCTCGGCCACCGACTCGCGCGAACAATAGCTTAACGAAAGCCCCGCATCACGGCAGCATGTGCCGGCCTTGCGATCCTGCGGGTTACGGCTGCGTCAACTGGTCGATTTGTGACTGCGTCAGATTGTAGATGAAAAGGGAATAGCCGACGCGGTCGTCTGGTCGCCGATGCTGAAGTTGGTTCAGCAGCCGCCAGCGGCGGGCGCTATCGTATTCCTCACGCATGCCCTGCCATTCCTGCAGGGCTTCTGCGGATTCGGCCGGCGGCGGGGCGGCGGCCGCCGCGACGAGTTCGCGGTAACGGCGTTGCACTTGCGGGTCGGCCCAGGTTTCATCCCGCGCCTCGGGCAGGCTCAGGCCGAAGAGCTGGTTCACGCTGCAGGCATACATGCCGCCCGTCAGCTCGGCCGGGGCCGCGTCGAGCTGGCGCAAGCTGGGTAGAGCCGTGCACTCAATGCCGTAAGCGGCCGGGTCGGCGGTCCCGAAGTACGCCAGTTTGAGCGGCTGATCGGCGTGCTGCTGGGCGTATTGGGCCAGGCGCTTGAGGTCCTGCCCCCAGTCAATGTTGCTGTCGAGCAGGTACTTGTGACCGTTGGCCGGTCCGCCGATTAATTCGTTGAAGTACGCTAGATAATGCGGGTGAATCCACAAGGTGGCCCCGCAGAGCCATACGCACGCCGCCGGAATGGCCCAGCGCAGACGCGGCCTGCTTAGCCAGGCCACGGCCGCTCCGCCCAGGACGAACAGCAGCGGGTACAACGGCAATAGGTGACGATGCCCGATGTTAATCTTGCTGGTCAGGGCGGCCGCGGTATAGGCGGCGCCGAACGCGGCCAGGCCGCAGAGCAGGACCGGGTCGCGCCGCCGCAGCTCAGGTTTGCAAATTACGGCCAGGATTCCGGCGGCCACCAGTAGAATGGTCGCAATAGGGGTCTTGATGGCGAATGCGAGGGGAAAGTAAGCGGGGCGGCCGACAATCGAGTGCTGGCCCATGAAGTAGGTGTCGCGTGCTTCGGTGCTGCGCATGGCGCTGTTGAAGCCGTACAGGTAGGCTTCCGGCAGGAGGCGGTGAAAGCGGACCCATTCGCTGAGCGTCAACCGGGCGCGTTTGAGTGCGCCGCCGGGCTCATGGAGCATTGTGCGCCAGTCCGCACGGCGGCTTTTTGCCATCGCCGCGTTGTCCTCGGCGATGAGGGGCGACGCGGCGGATGGCGGGCTGGGGATCATCTCGAAGCGCCAGCCGTAACAGGTCCAAATGGCGGCCCAGGTAGCGGCGACCATGAACAGGCAAGCCAGTGCGATGCCGCCGGCGCGCGCCCGGCGGGTGCGGAGCAAATGCACTTCCGCCGCGCCGCGCGGTGCGTGATGCAGCAAGCTGGACTCCAATGGCGCATTTCGCGCCAGCGCCAGGACAATCATGACGCCCGGGCCGATCAGCACTACCGGCCAGGAGAACTTGACCAGCGTCAGGACGGCCACGGCGCCCGCGGCGGCCAGCAGGCGCGGCCAGTCCATGCGTTGCAGCAGCCGGGCGAACGTGAGCAAGACCAGGGCGGCCGCAGAAGCCACCGGCATATCGGTAGTAACCAGCCGGCCATGCGCGAGCAGGGTGGGACTGAAGGCGGCCAGGAGGAGTGCCAGCAGCGCCGCGGGCGGCCCGAAGAGCGTGCGTGCCAGGGCATAGATGGTCAGGCACGTCGCCAGAAGCAGCAGGACCATCATGAGGCGCGCGGGTACTATGAGGCGGTCGGGGTGGTTCAGCTTGAACAGCCACTGCTTGCCGAAGTCATAGTGACGGGCGAGTTGCCAACTGGAATCGTCGGGGGCCGGCCAGCGATGATCGACAAGCAGCAGCGGCAGGGCCGCCCAGATTTTTGCCAGCGGAGGATGGTCGGGTGCGAGGCGGAAATCGCCGGTCTGGAGGTAGCTCATGCCGGCGGGCAAATGGCTGGTTTCATCGAAGGTGACGCTGTCGCCGACCAGCGAGGCGATGGCCAGCCCGGCGGTGATCGCGAGCAGGCCCGGAACGGCGATGGCGTGCAGGCGCCGCGAGCAAAGGGCGGCTGACCACGGCGATTCATGAGCAGGGGCGCCGGCGGCAGCGGCCGGATGAATGGGCGCGGGCGTGGTGGCTGGCGGCTCCTTCAAGGTGCGGGGCTGGTTGCGTTTGGGCATTGGGCGAGGTTTTCCCGGCCAGGCGCGAAGCGGCTCGGCATCAGAGTCTGACACGCCGACGGGCTCCGGTCAGATCTGCGGCTCGACGCGGGCCGGCTGTGCCTGGCTCTGCGCGGCTCCTTGATCAATCTATGGCGAGGCGCGGGGTGGGACAAGTTCCGCGGTGCTTGCTCGTGCCGGGGCCGCTCATATAATTGACATTTTGGTTTCGGCGTAGCCCGGAACACGCGAGAATGAAGGGATAACTCGTGGCAGTAGCAGAAAGTTGGTTGAGCCGGAACCATTTTCTCGTCCGGCGTCTGCACTCATTGACCGGGATCATCCCGGTCGGCGCGTTCCTGATTGAGCACTTGCTGACGAACTCGCTGGCCCTGCGCGGGCCGGAGGCGTTCAACAAGCAGGTGCAATGGATTCAGGATATGCCGTTCCTGCTGGCGCTGGAAGTGATCTTCATTTTCGTGCCGCTGGCATTTCACGCGATTTACGGGGTGGCGATCGCCCTGGAGTCGAAGCCGAACCAGAACCAATATCCGTACATGGACAATTGGCGCTATACGGTTCAGCGGGTAACGGCGTGGATTGCGGTGGTGTTCATCCTGGCGCACGTGCTGCACTTCCGCTTCGCGTATCTGTTCGGCGGACCGGTCTACGGCGAGGCCCCAGGTGAGCTGAAATACTATCTGCTGACGTGGCAAGGCTTCCGCGTCGTCTTCCCGTTGGGGGTGTGGATCGCGATCTACGCGATCGGCACGCTGGCGGTGATTTACCACTTCTGCAACGGCATCGCGACGTTCTGCATCACGTGGGGCATCACCGTGGGCGACAAGTCGCGGAAACGCGTGCTGGCGGGCGCCAGCGTGGTGGGCGTCATCCTGGCGATCTGGGCCGGTATGTCGCTCTACGCTTTCGCCGCCAAGCCGCTGCCGCCGCAGGCCCCTGACACGGTCGCCGGCTTCGTG
>JAAYXS010000659.1 GCA_012515775.1 Phycisphaerae bacterium | reverse complement strand
TCAACCGCGGCCCTGTATGCATTGCGAGAAGGCGCCCTGTGAACTGGTATGTCCGGTGGGCGCGACCCAGCATAGCGCCGATGGGCTTAACGAAATGATATATAATCGCTGCGTCGGCACACGCTATTGCTCGAACAACTGTCCGTACAAAGTGCGCCGCTTCAATTTCTACAATTACACTCGCGATGATCCGCCGGTGCAATGGCTGCAACGAAATCCGGAGGTGACCGTGCGGGCCCGCGGCGTAATGGAGAAATGTACCTACTGTGTACAACGCATCCGGGCGGCCGAAATTGAAGCCCGCATAGCCGAACGGCCCATTCCGGCGGGCCGCGTTGTGCCGGCCTGCGCTGCGGCATGCCCGACACAGGCCATTTTCTTCGGCGATATGAACGACCCGGCCAGCCCGGTCGCGCCGCTCAAACGCGAGGCGACCAACTTTGACATGCTCGCGGAATTGAACACGCGGCCGCGCACGTCGTACCTGGCCGCGATCCGTGACCCGAATCCGGAATTGACGTAGCCCGTGTCAAGATCGAGTTCCATATCGGCGGGTGACGGCCAGTCGACCAGCGACGTGATCGACACGCGGCTCACTTACGCAGATGTCACGCGACGCGTGGTGGCCATTCCGCTGGGGCGCACGTCATGGACCTGGCTGAGCCTGTTTGGGTTCGCCATGGCCGCGTCAGGACTGCTGGCCGCGGGCATGTTCGTGGTGTTGACCTGGGGTGTCGGCGTGTGGGGGGTCGACATCCCAGTCGCGTGGGGCTTTGCCATCATCAATTTCGTTTGGTGGATTGGAATTGGTCACGCTGGCACTCTGATTTCAGCGATTCTTTTGTTGTTGCGGCAGGACTGGCGCACGTCGATTAACCGCTTTGCCGAGGCGATGACGCTGTTTGCGGTCGCGAATGCAGGCTTGTTTCCGCTCCTGCACTTGGGCCGGCAGTGGAAATTCTATTACCTGCTCCCCTATCCCGACACGCTGGGAGCGTGGCCACAGTGGCGCAGCCCGCTGGTATGGGACATCTTCGCCGTACTAACCTACTTTACCGTGTCCCTGATATTCTGGTATGTCGGTTTGCTGCCCGATCTGGCGACTTTGCGGGACATTGGCCGGTCGCGGCGGGTGAAACGCTGGGCAGGCCTCTTTTCGCTGGGCTGGCGCGGCGATGCAACTCACTGGCAACGCTACCAGTCGCTCTACGTGCTACTCGCCGGTCTGGCCACGCCGCTGGTCGTGTCCGTACACAGCATTGTCTCTCTTGATTTTGCCGTCGGCATTGTTCCCGGCTGGCACACCACGGTATTTCCGCCGTATTTCGTGGCCGGTGCAATCTACTCCGGCTTCGCCATGGTATTCGTGCTGGCGCTGCCGTTGCGCACCGCCTACGGCTTGAAAGACCTGATCACGACCCGCCACCTGAATGCCATGGGCAAGGTCATGTTGGCTTCAGGGCTGATCGTGGCTTACGGCTACCTGATCGAGAATTTCAGCGCGTTTTTCAGCAACGACAAATTTGAGATCGCACAGGCGAAAACGCGCTGGTTTGGACCATATGCTGTCCTATATTGGGGGACGCTTATCTGCAACGTCGCCATTGGAAATTTGCTGTGGTTTCGCTGGGTGCGCGTGCACGCGCTGCCGCTTTTCTTAGTCAGCGCCGCGGTGCTGCTGGGCATGTGGCTCGAACGATTTGTCATTATCGCAGTGAGCCTGCACCGCGATTATGTCCCGGCGGCGTGGGGCATGTACTACCCGACCATTTGGGACTGGGCGCTGCTGTTGGGCTCGCTGGCCTTCTTTCTACTTCTGTTCCTACTGTTTATTCGCCTTGTGCCCATGATTGCCGCCTCTGAAGTCCGCGAGCTGCTGCATGAAGTGGGCCGTCCGGCCACGGTCACTCTGCCGACAGAATTGCCGGCCGCCGCCGACCTCCCGGACCAGCCGAGTAACCGGCAGGGCGCCATCGCAGCTTTTCTGGAGCCCCACGACCTGGTGACCGCCGTACGCCGGACGCGCCAAGCCGGCTACAGCCGTCTGAACGCGTACACACCCTTTCCAGTGCAGGACCTGCCGCAGGCCCTGGGACTGAAACGTACGCGCGTTCCGTTGTTTGTACTACTGGGAGGATTGGCCGGAGCCATCGGCGCTTTCTACATGCAGTACTACTCGGCCACCGTCAGCTACCCCTGGAATATCGGCGGGCGCCCGCTGAACAGTTGGCCGTCGTTCATCCCGTTGACCTTCGAGTTGGGGGTGCTGGGCGGGGCCCTGTGCGGACTGCTCGCAATGCTGATCGCAAACCGTTTGCCGCAGCTCTATCACCCCATTCTTAACGCGCCCGGGTTTGAACGTGCTTCACAAGACCGCTTTCTGCTTTCGATCGAAGCCGCCGACCCGCGCTTCGACTCACGCGAAACGCTCGCTTTTCTGCACAGTCTGCAGCCTGAGTACGCAGAACTGGTGCCGGCCAGATCGGAGGCTTACTCATGAGGCGCTACACGTGGCTTATCGCCGGCCTGCTGGTGGCGACGTTCGGCTGTGACGACGTGGCCAACATGCGCCACCAAAAGCGCGTTAATCCGTTCGCATCCGCCGTACTGTCGGGGCGCGCCGGCAGCGCTCGTCAGGTGCCGCTGGCAACAGTCACAAGGGACGGCGTCGTTGCGGTACCTCCGAACACCCAGACTGACGCGCCGCCCAAACCGCCCACTACTCTTGAACTTCTACAACAAGGGCAGGTGCTCTTCAATGTACACTGCGCGGTCTGTCATGGTGAGGACGGTTACGGTCGCGGCATGATCGTGCAACGCGGCTTTCCGGAACCGCCCAGCTATCACACGCCGCGGCTGCGCGAACTGCCGGACCAACACATCTTTCACGTGATCACCGCGGGTTTGGGCAAAATGCCGTCGTACGCGGCTGACGTCCCCGCCCCCCAGCGCTGGGCCGTGATCACGTATGTGCGAGCCCTGCAGTTAAGTCAGAACGCGCAACTGTCCGACGTGCCGGCTGAAATGCGACAGCAGTTGCAGGCCGACCAGTCCGGACAGACGCAGCCAGCGGGCGAGGAGGAGCGGCCATGATCCCGCAGGAATTTCGCATAACCGATCGCCTGCGCCGGCAGTGGGGGCTGGCAGCGCTGATTGGGCTGGTCATTGCCTTGGTCATCGGCCTGTTTCGGCCGGCCAGCCTATTCGGCGGCTACCTGGCAGCCTTCGTTCTGATAAGCGGCGTCCCCCTGGGGGCGATGAGCATCGCGCTAATGTTTCAGGTTACCGGCGGGCGTTGGGGGCGCGGACTGAACGAATCACTGCGCTTCGCGGCCGGAGCGGCGATGGCGACCCTGGTGTTGGCCATTCCGATCTTTCTCGGCATGCCCTGGTTGTACCCGTGGTACTCGGAGCCGCCCGCCGCCGATACTTTTCGCGCATCGTATCTGAACCCTGCGGCCTTCGTCGGGCGCGGCGCAGTCTACCTGGTATTCTGGGCAATATTGGGCGCCGTACTGGCGCGCACTGGAGAACCCGAGGAAAGGCGCACCAGGAAGTGGGCCGGTCCCGTCCTTGTCTTCTACCTACTCACACTCACATTCGCCGCTATCGACTGGGTCGGCTCAATTGTCCAGCACTGGTATTCGACCATTTTCGGGTTCTACTTGATTGTCGGGCAAGCACTGTCAGCACTCGCCCTGCTGGTGCTGCTGGCCGCACGGCGGCCGGATCAGCCGGAAACGCAGACGCGCCATGACTGGGGCAACCTGCTGCTGACCT
>JAAYXS010000658.1 GCA_012515775.1 Phycisphaerae bacterium | reverse complement strand
CACCGCCAAGCAGCTCATCCACGCCGAATTACCGCTGGAAATATTGCGCCTGAATGTCGAGCGCCTCACTGCGAGCTTTGAAATGATGGTGCTCTCCCCGTTGGCGCTGCTGGGGCTGATCCTGTCCAGCCTGCGCAGATCAGGATTGCTGCTGGTGGGGGTTTGGATGCTGGTCTACCTGGCCGGCTTGTCGGCTACGTGCATCACGCCGATACCGTTTCCATGGTATCTCTCACCACTGTTCCCGGGCATCATTTTGTTCGCGGGGTACGCGACGTTCAGCATCGCCTCTTTCGTGGTGGGGAAACTGGCACGCGCCGCAGAACGGCCTGCAAACGCTTCGCCACGCTCCGGGCCGGCGCCGATCGCGGCGTTCTCGAACCACCGTGCAGGTTTAGTTACCGCGGCGGTGCTGCTGTTTCTCGCCGGTACCGGTCACGCCGCCCGCGACACCTGGCGCCGCTCGATGTACGACGACCATTTCGGCCAAAGGACGGCGGCTTACCTGGCAATCGCGGACTTGCTGCGTCCGCAATGCGCGCCGGGCGATGTGCTCTTCGTGGGAGAGGTGGGAGCGTTGGCGTTCGCCCTACCGGAGCAAGTGATTCTTGACAGTTCCGGGATCAACTCACCAGCAGTGCTCCGGGCACGCAGGGCTGACTTCGAGCGTCTGAGCGCCATCGGCGCGGCGTCGCGGGAGGGTTCGGTGGAGTGGGTCGCGGCGGTGGTCGACGAGTTTGCCCCGCGCTATCTGGTCACGTATCGGCTCTGGATGCACATCCGCGACCTCGCGTCGGTGCCGCACATTCAGCGCCAGTACCAAATGCTGGAATTGCCGGACTATCCCGGTTACATCGTCTTAGAGCGCCTGCCAGATGTACGCCCCAATACAGACAAGGAATCCGCCTCTTCACCACCCGACAATGTTGTATCCGGCGTCTACAAAATGCACTTCGCCGGTTACGCCGCTCGAGAGGTCGCTCAGCAAGTACAGGCCGGCCTTACCGACCTCTTCCGCCTCGACATTACGGGCCAGCGGAGACTTGGTCGGATAGTGCCGCAGCACTTTGGCGAAGCCGCTTACCGCGGAGCTGGAGAGCGTCCGCACCGGACCGGCCGACAGGGCGTTGACTCGAATCTGCTTCTCGCGGCCCAATTCGCCGGCCAGATAGCGCATGGATGATTCCAAGGCCGCTTTGCACACTCCCATGACGTTGTAGCCGGGGATCATTCTGGTCGCCCCGAGATATGTGAGTGTCAGAATCGACGCGCCCGGCGCAAGGTATGGCAGCCCGTGCCGGCACAGTGCCACCAGCGAGTAGACGCTAATCTCCATCGCCTGGAGAAAGTCGGCCCGATTTGTCTGGAAGAATGGGTTGCTGAGGGCTGCGTGGCTGGCAAAGGCGACCGAATGGATCAGAAAGTCCAGCGGGCCCAGCGTCTCGCCCGCCTGGTGGAAAGCAGCCGCGATCTGTGCGTCGTCATTCACGTCGCACGGCACGATCAGCCGCGCTCCGATGGGTTCGGCTAACTGGCGAACGCGGCGTTCCATCTTCGGACCGGGGAAATGGTTGAACGCCAATTGCGCGCCTTCGGTGTGGGCGCGCAGCGCAATCTGCCACGCGAGCGAAGCCTCGTTGGCCACGCCGAAGACAAAACCTCTTTTCCCGTCCATTAAACCCATTG
>JAAYXS010000657.1 GCA_012515775.1 Phycisphaerae bacterium | reverse complement strand
CGGCGCGTGCCGTCTTCGAACAGCCGGATGCTGTGGTAACCAAGACTGCGGCAGTAGGCCATGTCGTGCGGTGTCGGATCGGCGGACCGCAGCTCGTAACCGATCGTGTGCAAAACCAGCGGCATATTTTCGCCGCGTGCGCGGAAGCGGGCCTGCACTTCCTGACGCAGCATTTCAGCCAGTGGAACTTCCGCCAAACGCGGGTGGCCGGCCGCGTCCACCGGCACGCTGCGGCCCAGCAGGCGCTCGAGCTCTTCGCGGTCGCCCAAGCGATATGCCAGCCCCTCCGCAATCAGGGCCACGCCGTCCGGACGGCCCATGACGCGGCGCTTGATAATGGCCCCTTCGAGCACGTCCGCGATGCGTTGCACGCTGCTACGCTCCGTGAATTCTTCGGGAATCAGCGTGACGGTCGCCCCGGCGGAGATGCCCATGGACATCGCCAGCCAGCCGGCGCTGCGCCCCATGGCCGTAACAAAGTACCAGCGGCCGGTGGTCTGCGAATCCTGCATGAGGTTTTTAATAAGTTGGGTCCCGTAGTTCAGGGCGGTCGCAAAGCCGAAGGTGGCCTGGTTCTGCGGCAGCGGGACGTCGTTATCGATGGTCTTCGGAACGTGGACGGTTCGCAGGCGGTCGCCGGCGGCCTCGGCAATGAAGCGCGAGCTGAGGGCCGTGTCATCGCCGCCGATAGTGAGCAGGCAGTTTATGCCCAGCTCACGCAGCCGGCTGACAACCAGGCCCACCTTGTAGGGGTCTGGTTTGACGACCGTGCTGGTTTTCAGACTCTCGTTATCGAGGAGGTTGGTCCGCGATATGCGCAGGATCGATCCGCCGTCAAAGTGGATGCGGGCCACCCGCTTAATGTCGAGCCGTACCGAGTGCGTCGGCGGATCGAAATTGTCAGAACACAACCATTTGAAGCCGTCGTAGAAGCCGATAACCTCAAAGCCGCGGTTGATGGCCTCAATGACGGCCGCACCGATGACCGCGTTAATTCCGGGAGCGGGGCCCCCGCCAACGACGATTCCGAGGCGCTTGTGTGCCATGCTATTTTTTTCCTATCTCCGTCGCCGTACGCTACTTAGAACCGGTTCAGGTCCGCCGGGCAGGCTGCCCGCCCCGCGTCCTCTCCCGTTTCGGGCCGCAATTTAAGATAATATCAGCCTATGCACGGGTCGTGCGGCATGCAACGCCCAAGGCTCCGGCCAGTTTTTTTGGGCCGCGGGCGTTGCCCGATAGCGCGGGCGGCAGTATATTAATCGGCTCGACAAACGACTTGGATAGGAACGATTATGCCGAAACAGAAGGTCCATAAAGGTCTGCGCAAGCGGGTGCGCGTCACGCCGCGCGGCAAAGTGGTCCGCAAACAAGCCTTTCGCGGGCACCTGATGAGCTCCAAATCCGGCTCCCGGCGCCAGGCGCTACGCCGCATCATAGAGGTCAAAGGCAAGCTGGCGCAGAACCTGAAGCGGGCCTTGTGCGCCGAATAGGCGCCTGAAGGAGTCTCAGTAATGCCTCGAGTACTGCCCGGCCACGCCACCCGCCGTCGCCATAAAAAAGTCCTCCGCGCCGCCAGCGGCTTCCGCGCCTCGCGCAGCACGCTTTACCGCTCGGCCAGGCCGACGCTGATCAAGGCCGGAGTCTACGCCACTCGTGACCGGCGCGTGCGCAAGCGCGAATTCCGAGCGCTGTGGATTACGCGCGTCAGTGCGGCCTGCGACGCCCGCGGGATTTCGTACAGCAAGTTCATGAACGGCCTGAAGAACGCTAACGTGATATTGAACCGCAAGATGCTCAGCGAAGTGGCGATTGCCGATCCGGCTGCCTTCGACAAGCTGGCCGAGTTGGCGAAGAGTAAGGTTAAAGCCACCGCTTAGAGCAATCAGCGGATCGTGGTGCACGCCGGGCCTCCGGGCCCGGCTTTTTTTTGGGTGGGCCAGCATTGGGCACGCCCCAACGCGCGGGGGCGCGGGCGGGACGGGCGACTGGTGGGGCGAGAGCAAGTGCGCGGGGCGAGGCCGGGGACGGGCGAGTGCGCCACTGCCTGAAGCCGCAGCTTCAAGCAGTGCCACTTGAGGGAAGGTCGCGCGGCGCATTTTCGCAAACAAACATCTCTCTACGAAGCGCACCAGGGAACCGAGAATTTCGCATTGGAGCCGGCCCGCCTTTCTGCTACACTTCGAGTAGACATCAAGTCAGGTAGTCGGAGATGACCGTGCGGAACTAGGCATACACCCTGCGTCGAAGGTTGGATGACTTTCGCAAGGCGGGAGGGAGTGCCGATGCCGCTATCTCCGCTCGAATTTCAACGTGTTTTCTTCGTATATGAAACCGCTTCCGCCCCGGTCTTGAGCGGCCTCACTGCCAGCTTCGGACGCGGCTGGACGGGTATTGTCGGGCCCAACGGCTGCGGCAAATCAACCTTGCTGCGCCTGGCTTGCGGGGAACTTGAGCCCACCAGCGGCGGAATCCACCGCCCCGGTCCGGTCGCCTATTGCCCACAGCGCACGGACCGACCGCCGCCCGAATTGCAGGAGTTCTTGAGCACGGACGAACCGCGCGCCTGCGTGCTGCGCGGCCGCCTCGGCCTTCAGGCCGATTGGCTCACACGGTGGAACACGCTTAGCCACGGCGAGCAAAAGCGGGCCCAGCTCGCGGTTGTGCTGGCGCGCCAGCCGGCGGTGCTGGCGCTGGACGAACCGACCAACCACATTGACAGCCAGACGCGCGACCTGCTGGCGGACGTGCTGGACGACTTCTCCGGGATCGGTCTGCTCGTGAGCCACGATCGCGAGTTGCTCGACCGGCTATGCCGGCGCTGCCTGCTGATGAGCCTTGGGCAGGTAGTGCTGCGGTCAGGAAATTACAGCGCGGCACGGGCACAGCAACAAGCGGAGGAGGCGAGCGCCCGGGCGCAGCGCGAGCGGTTGCAGCACGAGCTGCGCCGCATCGAGCGCGAAGTCTCTAACCGTCGGCGCGAAGCGGCCCGCGCGGACAAGCTGCGCTCCAAGCGTCATTTGGACAAGCATGATCATGACGGCAAAGGAGCGATTAACCTGGCCCGCAACACCGGCAAGGACGGCGTCGCGGGACGCAGAATGCGGCAACTCGAAGGCCGTGCGGCCCAGGCCGGGGCGCGCGTGGACCAAGTGCAGGTGCGGCCGATCTTAAAGATGGGTGTAGCTCTCGGCGGCGAGCGCGCCCGGCGCCCCGTTTTACTCCGGCTGGATGCAGGAAGGCTGGCGCTGGGCTCTGATAGGTGGCTGGTTCACCCGGAGCTGGTAATTCCTGCGGATGCGCGTATCGGCCTGACGGGAAAAAACGGGAGCGGCAAGAGCACGATCGTGCGCCACATAGTCGATCGCCTGGATCTGCCAGCCGGGCGAGTTGTTTACCTGCCGCAGGAGCTGGACGCTGAGCGGGGCGCAACAGCGGCCACCGAACTGCGCAAGCTGCCGGACCAGGTTTTGGGCGAGACCCTGTCCCACATCAGCAGGCTGGGATCCGACCCGCGCGCCCTCCTTGAAACGGCTCAACCCAGTCCGGGCGAGACCAGGAAAATTCTGCTGGCGATGGGCATGGCGCTCCAGCCGCACCTGATCATCATGGACGAGCCGACCAACCACCTGGATTTGCCCTCGATTGAATGCCTGGAAGCAGCACTGGCGGATTGCCCGGCCGCGCTGTTGCTGGTCAGCCATGACCGCCGTTTTCTGGAACGGCTCACGCGCATCCGGTGGCACATTGTCCGCGAAGAGCGCGACTCGTGCGTGGAAGGGCTGCACGTGCACTGAGGCGCGAACGCGACAAGCGCGGGCACGACAGCAATAATTCGGGTATGGCAGCCGAACCTCCGTCGGGCAACTTCCCGCCGAAACCGCAGTCGCGACCTTCGCCGTCACCCGCCCCGCACGCGCTCACCGCAGAGGACGTGTTGCGCGATTACGCGAGTGACGCGCACTCCGGCCTGAGCGCTGCGCAGGTACAGGAGTTGCGAAACCGCTTCGGCCCGAATGAGTTGGCGCGCGCGGTGGGCGTGCCATGGTG
>JAAYXS010000095.1 GCA_012515775.1 Phycisphaerae bacterium | reverse complement strand
CGCGAAGTGCGGGTCACCGGCGCCGCGCTGCCTGCTCCGATTCTGGCCGGCGCAACGCCGAGCGATATCGGTCTGGGGCGCCCGCTGCCCGGCTGGCTCCACAACACTGACTGGAGCCATCTGATCGTCTTGAACATGGCCTTCATTCTGCTCTTCGTAGGCGGCGTGGTGTTAGGCGCGGTGTGGGCCGACTTCTCCTGGGGCCGGCCGTGGGGCTGGGACCCCAAGGAAACCTTCGCCCTGAACACCTGGCTCATTTACGCCGTGCTGTTGCACGTGCGCTACGTGGTGCGGAACAAAGGTTTGTGGACCGCCTGGCTCTCAATCGCCGGCTGCGCAATGATGCTCTTCAACTGGTTCGTGGTGAACTACTACATCGTCGGCCTGCACAGCTACGCGTAGCAGGGTGATAAAGTGATAAAGTGATAGAGTGATAAAGGGGTAAGCGCGACGTTGTCCCTTTATCACTCTATCACTTTCCCTATCCCAACCACTGCGGGTTGTGGGCCGTACTGTCGAACCTGTCGGTAGTCTTGAACTGCTCGAGTTTCCCCGTCAGCGCCGCCGTCCGTGTGCGGGCCAGCAGGCTCGCGATTTCTTCCGGATTCATCGGCCGGAAGGTGCGCGCCGCTTCGAACGCCTGATCCAGGTCGCGCATGTTCTCGCAGCCGGTGATGACTACCGACGTCGGCAACGTCAGGGCGTAGTGCAGACACTGGATGGCCGAGGCCAGGCCACTGCGCGGAATTTCGCCCGCACTCAAGGGCTTCATACCCAACACGCCGATGCCGTCGCGCACCAGAATCGGCAGCACCTCCGTCCCGAAGCTGCGGAAATGTGCATCCAGCACGTTCAACGGTATCTGCACTGCGTCAAAAATGATCCCGTGCTGTTGCGCGATCGATAGCATGCGCAACTGGACTACCGGGTCTTTATGCCCCGTGAAGCCGATGTAACGCGTCTTGCCGGCCTGCCGCGCCGCCTGCAACGCCTCCATCGCGCCGCCCTCGGCAAACGCCCGATCTGGGTCCTCCAGGCGAATCACCTCGTGCAACTGCAGCAGATCGACGTGATCGGTCTGCAGTCGCCGCAGCGACTCATCGATCTGCTTTGCGGCGGCGGCCCGCGTTCGTCCGTCACACTTGGTCATCAGGAACGCCCGCTGACGATACCCGTCGCGCAGCGCTTTCCCCACCCGCACTTCGCTTTCCCCGTCGCTATAACCCTGGGAGTTGTCCAAGAAATTCATGCCGCGATCGAGCGCGCTGCGGACGATGTGAACGGTCTCATCTGTACTTAGCCTGTTCACGAGGTGCGCGCCGCCCAGGCCGATCGCCGAGACGCGCTCGCCGGTCCGCCCCAGCATGCGATAAATCATGTCGCCGCTGCGAGTCGCGCCAGGCGCGTCAGCGCCTTGTACTGCCGGCCTCCCGCCCAGTTCCTGAAGCTGCCGCGTGGGCGCAAGCGCTGCCAGGTAACCAGCCGATCCGGCTAATCCGGCGGTCCAACTCGCATTGCGGAGAAACTCGCGGCGATCCATGACAGGCCCTCCACAGCAAAATCCGCGAGATTATAGGTGAAGGTGTCGTGCAGACTGCTGAATGCACCTTAAGCCTGTTCCGCCGCGCCCCCAAAAACACCGCTGGGCGCTGACGGCTTTAAACCGCCAGCGCCCAGCTTGTGAGAAGATTGCGTCCGCCGCTTACTTAGCGCAGCGGCTACCGCAACCGGCGCGCGTTTTCTTCGCGGCCGGCTTCTTGGCGGTCTTCTTCTTCGGAGCTTTCTTTGCGGCTTTCTTAGTTGCCATGGCGCTTACCTCCAAGAAACAGAAACCTCAGACACGAGACACGATTCGACAATCGTGACAACGGCATAGCGAAT
>JAAYXS010000656.1 GCA_012515775.1 Phycisphaerae bacterium | reverse complement strand
TGGGAGGATTAGCCGGGGCCATTGGTGCCTTTTACATGCAGTATTACTCGGCCACCATCAGTTACCCCTGGAATATCGGCGGGCGCCCGCTGAACAGTTGGCCGTCGTTCATCCCGTTGACCTTCGAGTTGGGGGTGCTGGGCGGGGCTTTGTGCGGACTGCTCGCAATGCTGATCGCAAACCGCTTGCCGCAGCTCTATCACCCCATTCTTAACGCGCCCGGGTTTGAGCGTGCTTCACAAGACCGCTTTCTGCTTTCAATTCAAGCCGCCGACCCGCGCTTCGACCCACGCGAGACGCTCGCTTTTCTGCATAGTCTGCAGCCTGAGTACGCAGAACTGGTGCCGGCCAAATCGGAGGCTTACTCATGAGGCGCTGCACGTGGCTTATCGCCGGCTTGCTGGTAGCGACGCTCGGCTGTGATGACGTGGCCAACATGCGCCACCAAAAGCGCGTTAATCCGTTTGCATCCGCCGTACTGCCGGGGCGCGCCGGCAGCGCTCGTCAGGTGCCGCGGGCAACAGTCACCCGGGACGGCGTCGTTGCGGTTCCTCAGAATACCGAGATTGAGGCGCCGCCCAAACCGCCCACTACTCTTGAACTTCTACAACAAGGGCAGGTGCTCTTCAATGTACACTGCGCTGTCTGTCATGGTGAGGACGGGTACGGTCGCGGCATGATCGTGCAACGCGGCTTTCCGGAACCGCCCAGCTATCACACGCCGCGGCTACGCGAACTGCCGGACCAACACATCTTTCACGTGATCACCGCGGGGTTGGGCAAAATGCCGTCGTACGCGGCTGACGTCCCCGCCCCCCAGCGCTGGGCCGTGATCGCGTATGTGCGAGCCCTGCAACTAAGTCAGAACGCGCAACTGTCCGACGTGCCGGCTGAAATGCGACAGCAGTTGCAGGCGAGCCAGTCCGAACAGGCGCAACCGGCGGGCGAGGAGGAGCGGCCATGATCCCGCAGGAATTCCGCATAACCGATCGCCTCCGCCGGCAGTGGGGGCTGGCAGCGCTGATTGGTCTGGTCATTGCCTTGGTCATCGGCCTGTTTCGGCCGGCCAGCCTATTCGGCGGCTACCTGGCGGCCTTCGTTCTGGTAAGCGGCGTCCCACTGGGGGCGATGAGCATCGCGCTAATGTTTCAGGTTACCGGCGGGCGCTGGGGGCGCGGACTGAACGAGTCACTGCGCTTCGCGGCCGGAGCGGCGATGGCGACCCTGGTCTTGGCCATTCCGATCTTCCTCGGCATACCCTGGTTGTACCCGTGGTACTCGGAGCCGCCCGCCGCCGACACTTTTCGCGCCTCGTATCTGAACCCTGCGGCCTTCGTCGGGCGCGGCGCAGTCTACCTGGTATTCTGGGCCATATTGGGCGCCGTACTGGCGCGCACGGGAGAACCCGACGAAAGGCGCACCAGGAAGTGGGCCGGTCCCGTCCTTGTCTTCTACCTACTCACACTCACGTTCGCCGCCATCGACTGGGTCGGCTCAATTGTCCAGCACTGGTATTCGACCGTCTTCGGGTTCTACTTGATTGTCGGGCAAGCACTGTCAGCACTCGCCCTGCTGGTGCTGCTGGCCGCACGGCGGCCGGATCAGCCGGAAACGCAGACGCGCCATGACTGGGGCAACCTGCTGCTGACCT